>NZ_QZFV01000141.1:0-18658 GCF_003600245.1 Amycolatopsis panacis | reverse complement strand
GGAGGTCCGTGAAGGGACCCTTCACGGACTCTGAGTCCGTGAAGGGTCCCTTCACGGACCCGAAACCGGTCCGGCGCACGCCACGAGGTGGTCGCACACACACCTCCGCATCGCCCGCTGCCGGGCCCCCGACCAACTTTGCCGGGGCCCTGGCCCGAGAGTCCGTGAAGGGTCCCTTCACAGCTGGACAGGCAGGCTCAGGCGGTACAGGTCGCGCGGAACAGCGTGGCGCCGCGGACGTTCGGCACGCCGAGTACTGCGCGCCGCCGGCCGCCACCCTCGGCGCCGCGGGCCGCACGATCCACCGGGTGATCGCCGATCCGGCTCCGTTCCTGGCCGGCCGACCCGGTCGGTGAGTCCTCTGTGGACTCACCGTTCGCCGTCTTCCCCGCCCGGCACGCTGCTGGCAGGCTGGGCGGATGGACGATCTTCTCCTCCGCCGGGTGCGGGTCGGGTTGCGCGGGCCGCTGGCCGAGGTGCGGGTCCGCGACGGGGTGATCACCGCGATCGAGGAACCCGGTGCCGGATCCGGGTTCGCCGCCCGGATGGTCGACGGGCACGGTGGCACGCTCCTGCCGGGGCTGGTGGACGCGCACGCCCATCTGACGCAGTGGTCGGGTTTCCGGCGGCGGATCCCGCTGGGGGCCGCGCGGTCCGCGACGGCCGCGGTGGAGTTGCTGATGGCGCGGCTGCTCGCCGCGCCGGGGCGGCCGGGCGAACTGGTCGTGGGGGCCGGATTCCGCGACGGGCTGTGGCCGGACCGGCCGCACAAGCAGCTGCTGGAACGCGCGCTGCCGGGCCGGGCGGTCGCGTTGTTCAGTGCGGATCTGCACACGCTGTGGCTGAGCCCGGCGGCGCTGCGGCTGATCGGCCGGGACCATCCGACCGGAGTGCTGCTGGAGAACGACTGCATGAGCGCCACCGCGGCACTGCCTTCGGCGTCCGTGGCCGAGGAGGACCGGGCGGTCGCCGAGGCCCTTGCCGCGGCGGCCGGGCGCGGGGTGACCGGGGTGGTCGACTACGAATACGCCGACACCGTCGCGGACTGGACACGGCGGGCCGCCCAAAAGCCGCCGCTCCTGCGGATTTCCTGCGTGATCGCCCGGTATCTGCTGGACCATGCCATCGCATGCGGGCACCGCACCGGCGACGTCCTCGAAGCCGGGAACGGGCTGCTCACTGTCGGCCCGTTCAAGCTGTTCGCCGACGGTTCGCTCAACACCCGCACCGCCTGCTGCCACGAGCCGTATCCCGAAGACGGCGGGACCGGGCTGCTCGAACTGCCGCACGACGAGCTGGTGCCGTTGCTGCGCCGCGCTTCGGCGCACGGGCTGACCCCGGCCGTGCACGCGATCGGCGATCGGGCGAACACGGTGACGCTCGATGCGTTCGCCGAGGCCGGTTGTGGCGGCCGGATCGAGCACGCCCAGCTGTTGCGGCCCGAGGACGTGCCACGGTTCGCCGCGCTCGGCCTCACCGCGGGTGTGCAGCCGGCACACCAGCCCGACGACCGGGACGTCGCCGATCGGCACTGGCCGGGCCGGACCGAGCGGGCCTACCCGTATCGCGCCTTGCTGGAGGCCGGTGCCCGGCTGGAAATCGGTTCGGACGCCCCGGTCGCGCCGCTGGACCCGTGGGACGGGATCGCCGCGGCGGTCGGCCGCACCGACGACGACCGGCCGCCGTGGCATCCGGAGCAGGCCATCCCACTGGAGGACGCGCTCGCCGCGGCCGCGGGCGGACGCCGGGGCATCGCGGTGGGCGACGTGGCCGACCTCGTGGTCACCGCGGCCGACCCGAGCGGGCTGTCCCCGGCGCAGCTGCGCGAGCTGCCGGTCTCCGCGACGATCGTCGCCGGGAAACCGGTGCACCTGGCGTGAATCCGCCGCTGAACCGGTTACAGATCCCGCACGTGCACCAGCGACCGCACACCCAGCCTGCGGCGAGGTTCGTTGCTGCGCAGGCCGTCCACGATCACCGCGGTGCCGAGCCAGGTCGCGCCGGCCTCGGCGACCAGCGACCGGGCGGCGCTCGCCTGGCCACCGGTCTCGATCCAGTCGTCGACCAGCAGCACCCGGTTTCCGCCGGAGACGAGGCGACGGCGGAAGCCGAGGGTCAAGTGGCGGTCGCGGTAGTCCGGTGCGGACGTGCGGTGCCGCCAGGGGTCCGAGTCCGAGACCGGGCGGCGGTTCTTGCGCAGCTCCACGAAACCGGCGCCGAGTGCGACCGCGACCAGCGGGCCGAGGAGACAGCCGCGCGATTCCGGGCCGAGGACCACGTCCGGCCGCTCGTCGGCGAACAGCTCGGCCAGGGCGGGACCCAGGTCGGCCAGCAATCCGGGCACACGCCACCAGCTCGCCGGGTCGGGGTAGCGGCCGTGGTCCATCCGGTCCCCGAGCACGACGGTGGCTTCGCGGATCCGATCCGCCACGGTGCTGGTACGCATGCCTTCGATGGTCGCCCACGCCGGTAGCGGTGGCGAGCGAATTTCGGCCGGAGCCCTCTCTCCGGCGCGATGGTTGTCCACAGTGGACATATGGTGGGTGCGCGTTTACCGAGCATCTCCGGTGACGGTGCGGAGGATCGGGACATCCGCCGTCCGCTGGGGTTGCCCCGCACCATCCCGCCGGAGCGACTGCAGGCCGCCCTGCGCGCACTGCGGTTCGCCGTGCCGGTCGGCGCCGCCCGCAGGCTGCCCGGCCTGCACGTGATCGCCACCGACCTGGACTGGTCGACCGGGAAGGGTGCCGAGGTCCGCGGCCCGGCCGAAGCCCTCCTGATGGCCTTGGCCGGCCACCGCGCGGCGACCGGGGAGCTGAGCGGGCCGGGGCTGGAGCTGCTGGTGTCCCGCACTCAAGGCTAGTTCGGGCCGGACGCAAGCCGCTTGCGGCGCCCGCCGGGGCCGTGACCACGGCGGTTCCGGCCGGGAATCCGCCGTGCGGCGGCCCGGTGCCGATTCCGCGTGCTGCTCGCGTCGACATCCGGTGACACCCGTCCGGACGCCGGTGCACGAGCCGGCGGCCCGGGGGCGGGAATCCCGGTATCGCCCCGGGATTTCGCCGCGGATTCCGCAGGTCTGCCGGGGGATTCGTGCTCGGCCGTGATCACCCGGACCGGGACTTGCGTCGGCACCGGTGGACAGCCGGAATGGCCTTCCGCAGTCCAGGGGAGGAAATCCGGTGTATCGATGGCAGCAGGCGGAGGGAAAGCGGCACGCGCTGGAGGGGCCGTTCCCGCCGCGGCCCGACGAGAGCTTCGTGGCCTTGTGCGGGGCGGAGGTGACGGTGGCGTGCAGCGACGTTCCGCAGCTTGGCGGGCATTGGTTCGATCCGACCTGTGCCGAGTGCAACGCAGTGTGGCTGAGCCGGGTATGAACGACCTCCGGCTGCTCGCGCGCATCCGAGACCTGCAGGTCTCGCTGGCCACCGAGCTGGCCTTCCTGACCCGCTCGGTGGACGAGCAGGCACCCCGCCCGGACGTGCTGCGAGACCTCGGTGAGCGGCTGCTCGACCTGGGCGGCGCGCTGGTCGAACGGGCCGACGAGCTCAACACCGCGGTACTGGCCACGTTGCCCGCGCACGGCTGGCTCCCGGAGGCGGGCACCCGGCAGCGGGCGCTCGGCGTGGTACATCAGGTCGGCCCCCGGCCGCTGCGGTGCGGGCCGATCTTCCTGGCGCTGTGCGGGGCGGCCTGTTTCCCGTTCTACGGCCGGGACCCGGCCGGCCGCACCGCCCGGCACGAGCGGTGCCCGGCCTGCGCCGAACCGGGACGACGAGCGTGACCGGCGGTTTTCCGGTTTGCTGGAGGGATGAGCGAGAAACCGCCGGCGAAGGTGTCCCGCACCACGGAGCGGCTCTTCCGGATCGCGATCGCGCTGAAGGGGCTGGACGGCGCCCTCCAGCTGGCCGGCGCACTGATCCTGATCTTCGTCCCGGCCACGGTGGTGACCGGGTTCGCGCATGCGGTGATCACCCGCGATCTGCTCGGCGATCCGTCCGGCACGCTGGCCCGGCACCTCGAACTCGCCGCCGAGCATTTCGCCGCGGGCGGCACGAAGACGTTCGCGGTGGTGTACCTGCTGGCGCACGGCGTGGTCAAGCTCGGCCTGGTGTGGGCGCTGGCCCGGAAGTGGCTGCGGGCCTACCCGGTCGCGATGCTGGTGCTGGCCGCGTTCGTGGCCTACGAGATCTACCGCGCGATCGAGACCGGCTCGATCGCGCTGCCGTTCTTCGCCGCCGTGGACGCGCTGATCATCGTGCTGGTGTACCGGGAATACCGGCAGCTCCGCCGGGAGCGGGCAGCGGCCTGACACCGGTGTCCGCGTGATCGGCATCGGCATTTCGTGACCGTGCGCGGAGATCTCCGCGCACGGTCACGGAGCGGCCGAGCGCTCAGCGGGCCTCAGGCGGCCGTGCGAAATGGTTCCGTCGCGATCACGGCCGGGTCCGCCGCGGGCGGTTCCACGAACAGCGCGGTCGCGTTGTCCCGGCCGCCCAGCTCGATCGCCGCGGCCACCAGCGCGGCCGCGCCGCGGGACGGATCGGCCAGGATCGCGTCGATCGTGGACGGCGGAAGGACCTTGTGCACGCCGTCGCTGGTCAGCAGCAGACCGCCGCCGATCACCTCGGTGGTGCCGATCTCGTCCGGCCGGGTGGTGCGCACGCTCGTGGTGACCACGTGCTCCATCCGCGGCGTGTAAGGCTGCCGCCGCCGGCGGAAGTACTCGGCCATGGTGTGGTCCTCGGTCAGCTTGCGGATCATGTGGCCGTCCCAGCCGTACGCCCGGGAGTCGCCGACCCAGGCAATCCGGTAGCCGCCCTCGAACGGCATCGCGACGACCATCACCGCGTCGCCGGTGCCGCCCACCTTCTGCAAGGCCCGCTGGCCGTTCAGGATCGCGGCGGCCGGCCCGTCCGCCACCGGGGTGCGTGCCGCTGCCGTCGCCGCGGTCCGCGCGGCCAGGCCCGCCGCGGGATCGTCCCCGACCCCGTCGGCGAGCGCGAACGTGATCCCGGGGGCGCCGGCCGCGGCGTAGGCGCTCACGGCGTCCGCGTTGCGTTCGCGTGGCCCTCGCTCGCTGGCGGTGTGCCACGGTGGAAATCCGGTCATGATGACCTCCCCGACTTCTCTGAGGGGGAACCCTCGCCTGCACCCAGAATGCGCTCCGTTCCTGGGAACAGGCTGAGGATTCCCGATCTTGCGGCTGTCTTTCCGGACACACCCCGGAAAGACGGTCAGGAGATCAGCTTGTACACGGTCTGCCCGCCCACCGTGGTCGCGGTGAAGTGCGCCGCGACCCAGTCGCCGATCTCGCTCGATCCGCCACCCGGGCCACCGCCGCGTCCGCCGTCCACGTAGTACGAGATCTTGCCGGCGGCCACGTACTGCTGGAACTGCGCCAGCGTGGGTGCCGGGTCGCTGCCCGACCAGCCGCCGATCCCGATCACGCCCTTGCCACTGGCCAATTCCAGGTCGGCCGCGGATTGCGAACTGATGGTCGCCGCGGCCCACGTGGTGGTGGTCTGGGCGAGCAGCGTGCCGAGCGCGCTGCTCGTCTGCTCCATCTCGCCGCCGCCCATCCGGCCCATGCCACTGGTCTCCGGGCCGGAGGTCGGGATGGAACCGCTGTGTGGCAACGAAACCGTCTCCACGCCGTAGGCGGCAGTGCCCGCGCCGAGGGTGACCACCGTGGCCACCGCGACGCCTGCGATCAGCGTGCGGATCCGGGGCAGGCCGACCACCACGAGCGTGGCGACGATCAGCCCGAGCGCCACGATCACCCAGCGCAGCACCGGAAGCCACGTCGAGGTGCGGTCCAGCAGGATGTAGTCCCACACCGCGGTCACGGCGATCATCGAGCCCAGCAGCACGCGCGGGACGAGGTGTGCGCGGCCGCGCCACAGCGCGTGCCCGGAAATCGCGACCAGCGCGGCGATCGCCGGCGCGAGCTGCACCGCGTAGTACGGGTGGATGGTGCCGCCCATGAAGCTGAACACCAATCCGGTCACCAGCAGCCAGCCACCCCAGATCAGCAGCGACGCGCGGGTACGGTCGGTGCGCGCCGCCCGGCGGGTGAACCACAGCCCGGCCACCAGGCCGAGCAGCGCGGCGGGCAGCAGCCAGGAGATCTCGGTGCCGAAGCTCTCGCCGAACATCCGGCCCAGCCCGGAGGCGCCGCCGAACATCGTGTTCCCGCCGCCGCCCCCGAATCCGCCGCCCCCGCCGTTGCCTTCGCCGCCGAAGATCCGGCCGAGGCCGTTGTAGCCCAGCGCCAGCTCCAGCAGGCTGTTCCCGGTGGAACCGCCGATGTAGGGCCGGGACGCGGCAGGCCACAGCTCGACCAGTGCGACGAACCAGCCCGCGGAGACGATCAGCGCGCCGGCCGCGGCGAGCAGGTGCAGCAAGCGTTTGCGGAGCGAGGTGGGGGCGGCCACGAGATAGGCCAGCGCGAACGCGGGCAGCACCAGGAACGCCTGCATCATCTTGGCCAGGAAGCCGAAGCCGACCGCGACCCCGGCGAACACCAGCCACTTCGGGCTCGCCTTCTCGATCGCGCGGACGGTGCAATAGGCGGCCGCGATCAGCAGCAGCACGAGCAGCGCGTCCGGGTTGTTGAACCGGAACATCAACGCGGCCACCGGGGTCAGCGCGAGTGCGGCACCGGCCAGCAGTCCGGGCACCGGACCGGAAACCCGGCGCACGGTCAGATACAGCAGCCCGACCGAGGCGACGCCCATGAGCGCCTGCGGGGCGAGCACGGTGAAGCTGGAGAAGCCGAAGATCCGGGCGAACGCCGTGCCCACCCACAGCGCGGCAGGCGGTTTGTCGACAGTGAGCACGTTGCCCGGGTCGAGGGAGCCGAAGAGCCATGCCTCCACGTTCTGCGCGCCGGATTGCACTGCGGCGGCGTAGAACGAGTTGCCGTACCCCGAGGCGGTGAGGTCCCAGAAGTACAGCACCGCCGTGAGCGCCAGTAGCCCGAGCGCCGCCGGGCGCACCCACAGTGGCGAATTCTCCTTGCTGTGCTGCGGATCCCGCGCCTGCGGAGTGGCAGGTCGGGCGGACAGGGCCGTCATCGGGACTCCTCGGGGGCGGTGCGGCGACGGCGGGGGTTGAAGACCCAGCCGCGCAGCAGCAGAAAGCGGAGCACCGTGGCGGCGAGGTTCGCCAGCACGAGAACGGTGGTCTCCAGGACGATTCCGGGATGCGTGGCGTGGTTGAGCAGCGCGAGGGAACCACTGGTGAGCACGAGCCCGAGGCCGAACACGATCAGGCCTTCGAACTGGTGCCGTCCGGCTCCGGCGCGGCCGCGTACGCCGAAGGTCACCCGGCGGTTGACCGCGGTGTTCGCGATCGCCGTCACCAGCAACGCGGTGAAGTTCGCTGCCTGCGCGCCCACCATGGTGCGCAGGAGCAGGAACAGCAGCAGGTAGGCGGCGGTGCTGGCGACGCCGACCGCGGCGAACCGGACGAGCTGCTTGACGAGGCTGGGGGACACGCCGGGCGCTTCCACTCCGATCGGTTCCCGGCCGAGCTGCTCCCGCAGCCGGTGTACCGGGATCTGCCCGGTGAAGGTCGCGCGTGTGATGCGTACGAGGCCTTTGAGGTCGGCGGTCGCGGTGGCGACGAGGTTGACCGAAGAGTTCGGGTCGTCGACCCAATCCACGGGTACCTCGTGGATCCGCAACCCGGCGCGCTGGGCGAGCACGAGCAGTTCGGTGTCGAAGAACCACCCGGTGTCCTGTACGTGCGGCAGCAGGCGGTGTGCGACGTCCGCGCGAATCGCCTTGAAGCCGCACTGTGCGTCGGAGAACCGCGCGGCGAGTGCGCCGCGAAGGATCAGGTTGTAGCAGCGCGAGATGAACTCACGCTTTGGTCCGCGTACGACGCGGGCGCCACGCGCGAGGCGGCTGCCGATCGCGACGTCGGAATGTCCGGACAGCAGCGGTGCGACGAGCGGGCCGAGTGCGGCTAGGTCCGTCGACAGGTCGACGTCCATGTACGCGAGCACAGCTGCGTCCGAAGCGGACCAGACCGCGCGAAGGGCGCGTCCGCGGCCCTTCTCGTCGAGGTGGTGTACTTCGACTTCGGGGAACTCACGGGCGAGTCGTTCGGCGACCTGCAACGTGCGGTCGGTGCTCGCGTTGTCCGCGACGGTGATCCGGTACGGGTAGCCGATTCGCTCGGCCAGATAGGCATGCAGGCGGCGGATACACGGTTCGAGGTCGGCTTCTTCGTTGTAGACCGGGATGACGACGTCGAGCACGGGTTGTGGGCCGCCGAGGCCGACCGGGGTCGTCCCGGGCCGCGGTGCGGGCACGTCGCCGGCGCTGCTGCGGGAGGGGGCGGTGGCGTTCATGGCGTTCACCGTCGTCTGTGGGGCTTTGGCGACGTTGTGGCGTCCCTGTGCGAGTGCTGTGGGTCTGTCACACATCGATTGGCTTCGCCGGGCAGGGCGAAACCCCTGGACAACCCGGGTTGTCCAGGGGTTCGGTGTAGGCAGGATCAGGGGGTCAGGTCGTACACCACGACACCGTCCACTGTGGTCGATTGGTAGTTCGCCGCGACCCAGTCGACGATCTGCTGGGACAGATCACTGCCACTGCTGTTGCCGCCGAACATGGTCATCCCTTCGCCGAGGAAGTAGTGGATCTTCCCGTCGTGGACGTACTGCTGGAACTGTTCCAGCGTCGGATACGGGTCAGTACCGTTGAATCCGCCCACAGCAAGCACGGGTTGCCCACTCGCGAGCTGATAGCCGGCTGCGTTGTTGGAACCGACTGTGGCAGCTGCCCAGGTGTACTTTCCGGTGTTCTGGGTCAGTAGCGCGGTGAGCGCTGTCCCAGGTGACGAGGTGCCGAGCAGCCCGCCGGCAGGTCCGCCGCCGGGCATGCCGCGATTGGAAGCTGGCCCTGCAGAAGGAATCGCGCCTCTATGCGGGGTCGCCGCCGTCGCGACGGTGTACGCGCCGGTGCCCGCGAGCAGCGCGACAAGCCCCACGACGGCAAGGGATCGCGCAGCGACGCGACTGAGGTGACTGGAGAAAAACAGCGCCACTGCGGAGAACAACCCGATGATGAGCACAGTGGGGGCGAGCCAGGGCAGCCACGACGATTCGCGCAACAGCAGCACGTACATCGTCACGGCGCTCAAGGCGAGCCCGCCGCTGAGCAGGCCCGAGGCGACGGGGTCGTTGCGTAGCCGCCACAGCTGGACGATGGCGGTACCGACGAGTGCGGCTATCGCCGGGGCGAGCGCGACGGTGTAGTACGGATGGATGATGCCGCCCATGAAGCTGAACACGGCAGCGGTGACGATCAGCCAGCCACCCCAGATCAGCAGGGCCGCACGGCTGCGGTCGGTCCGCGGCGCGCGGCGGGTGAACCACAGTCCGGCGCCCAGCGCGAGTACGGCGGCAGGCAGCAGCCACGCGATCCCGCCCGCCATCTCGCTGCCGAACAGCCGGAACAGTCCGGTGCTGCCCCAGCCGCCGCCGGCACCACCGCCGACGCTGCCGGTCTCGTCGCCGGTGATCCGGCCGAAACCGTTGTAGCCCAAGGTCAATTCGAGAAAGCTGTTGTTCTGCGAGCCGCCGATGTAGGGCCGGTCCGCGGCGGGCCAGAGCGCGACCACGGCGAGGTACCAGCCCGCGGAGACGACCAGGGCGACCGCTGCGGAAAGCAGGTGCAGCAGGCGTTTTCCGAGTCCTGTGGGCGCGGCGACGAGATAAGCGAGCGCGAACCCGGGCACCACCAGGAATGTTTGCAGCATCTTCGCCAGGAATCCGAAGCCGACGGCCACACCGGCCAGGACGAGCCATTTCGGGCTGGCCTTCTCGATGGCTCGTACGGTGCAGTAGGCCGCAGCTACGAGGAGAAGTACGAGCAGCGCGTCCGGGTTGTTGAAACGGAAGATCAGCGCTGCCGCGGGAGTGAGGGTCAACACGGTGCCCGCGAGTAGCCCGGCAGCAGCGCCGGAAGCGCGCCGTACGGTCGCGTACGTCAGCCAGGTCGCGCCCACACCCATCAGTGCTTGCGGTACGAGGATGCTCCAGCTGTTCACGCCGAACAGCCGTGCGGAGAGGCTCATCACCCACAAAGCAGCCGGGGTCTTGTCCACGGTGATGCCGTTGGCTGCGTCGCTGGAGCCGAAGAACAGTGCCTTCCAGCTTTGTGATCCCGCTTGTGCGGCAGCGGAGTAGAAGGAGTTGGCCCAGCCGGAAGCACTCAGGTCCCACGCGTACAGCGCAGCGGTGGCGGCGAGGAGCGCGACGAGGGACAGACGCATCCACCGCGGTTCTCGCCGTGGCGCGGCGGGGCTGTTTGGCGGTGCTTCGGGGGTGGCGACTGCGGTCATACGGTCAGATTTCAGGTACGACCTGGGGCGGTGGTATGTCCGGCCTGTGCGCCCGCTGTGCGGCTTCACGCCTCTAGTCGCCGCGTGGTCTTTTCAGTGGTTACCCGGCGCTGTGCGGGTACAGCTATCGGCAGCCGGACGGCGAATTCGGTACGCCCGGGTCGACTGTGGACCTCGATGGTGCCGTGGTGCGCGACGAGGACTGCGGCGGCGATGGCCATACCGAGCCCGGTGGATCCGGCTGCACGGGAACGCGACGAGTCCCCGCGCGCGAAGCGTTCGAAGACTTCCGGGAGCAGGTGCGGTGGGATCCCCGGGCCGTTGTCGGTCACCGTCACGACGGCGTTGCCATCTGCTGACTGCGTGAGCGCGGTGACCACTGTCGTGCCGGGCGGAGTGTGTACGCGCGCGTTGGCGAGCAGGTTGGCCAGCACCTGATGTAGCCGCTGTACATCACCGAGTACGAGCACTGGTGCGTCAGGTAGCGACAGCTGCCAGTGATGCTTCGGCCCGGCGACGTGAGCGTCGCCGACAGCGTCCGCGACAAGCCGTGCCAGATCGATTTCGGTGACATCGAGCGGGCGTCCGGCATCCAGCCGTGCGAGAAGCAGCAGGTCCTCGACGAGCGTCGTCATCCGGTCCGCCTCGGACTCGATGCGGGTCATGGACCGCGCGACGTCCGGCGGTACCAGCGCGCGGCCTCGTCCGGCCAGCTCGGCGTAGCCACGGATGGCCGCGAGCGGCGTACGCAGCTCATGGCTCGCGTCCGCGACGAACTGGCGGGCTCGCAGTTCGCTCGAATGACGCGCCTCCAGCGCAGACGAGATGTGCCCGAGCATGAGATTGAGCGCCGCACCGACCTGGCCCACTTCGGTCCGTGGGTCGGTGTACGGGGCCGGTACTCGTACAGACAGGTCGACGTCGCCACGGTCCAGCGGCAGCTCCGACACCTGCGAAGCAGTCGCAGCCACCCGGTCGAGCGGGCGAAGCGTGCGACGCACTGCGAAAGCCCCCACGAACGCCGCACCGGTCACACCGGCCGCAGCGACACCGAACAGAATCAGCCCGACCGTGAACAGCGTTTGCTGCATTTGGGCCAGCGGTACCCCGGTTACGACCACGCTGCCGGGGATCTGCATCGCGGTCAGCCGATAGTCACCACGGTCGCCGAGCGCGCGTGTGTACGCGTGTCCGTTCGGAGGAAGGCTCTGTAGTACGGCCAGCTCGTCCGAAGTCAGCGTGATGCGTTCGCCGTACGTCGACAGGGCGCCGCCGTTCACCAGCTGTCCGCCGGAAAGCTGCACGTTGACGGTGCCCGCGCCTTGCCCAGGGGCGTCCAACGGGTTATGTCCCCCGAGCGGGCTGTCGTGCGTGGCGAACTCCTCGGCACGGGTTGCCGCCGCGTACAGCTGGCCGTCGGTCTGAGAGAGGAGGAACGCGCGTAGCGCGAACTCGCTCACGACACCGATCACCAGGCACACGAGTGACAGCAGCAGCACGATCGACACGATCAGCTTCACGCGCAGCGAAAGCCGCCCGAACCGGGAGGCCGCGAGCTTCGCGCGAAGTTCCATACCCTGAGCGTGCGAGGAGTCGGTGTGGCTGCGATGTGTGCTGCCTGTGAGTCCGCTGTGCGGTCCGTCGGGAGTGTCCGGAAAGCCGGTCACAGCGCCGGCTGACCGATTCCACAGTGCCGCCACAGGCGACGTCGCCACGGTGGGAGCCGAACCGTCCACCGAACGCAGGAGTCACCATGACCGCCCCGAACCGCAATCCCGAACCGGCCGCTTCGCAGCAGCCCGCCGCCGAATGGGGAGCCGCGCCGCCGGCCTCTCCCGCGCCGAAACCCCGTTCCGCACGGTCGAAATGGATCGCCGGCGGGGTGGCCGTGGTGATCGTCGCCGGTGGCGGTGCGGCGGTGTGGGCCGGGACCTCGTCCTCCTCGTCGGGCACCGCCGGCGGTGGCCAGGCCGGTCCCGGCGGGCAGCCGGGCGGCGTCGGCGGGCCTGGGGGAGGGGCCGGGCTCGGCTCTGCCCTGCACGGCGAGTTCGTGACCTCCGACAACGGGACATACGTGACGAAGTTCCTGCAGACGGGCGAGGTCACCGAGCTGAGCAGCACGTCCTTGACCACGAAGAGTACCGACGGGTTCACCAAGACCTACACGATCGACTCGGCCACGGTCACCGGCATCACGAAGGGTGAGAGCGTCACCGTCGTGGCGACGGAAAGCGGCAGCACCGCCACCGCGACGTCGGTCACCGAAGCGGGCTCCGGCATGGACGGCGGCTGAGTATTCAGCCGACAGACCGCGCTGTGGACAGCGCCTGCGCGGCGTATGACCGGCCGAATAGGACAGTGTGCACCAGTAGCGGGAACAGCTGGTGCATCGGGATCCGTTCGCGGTAACCGTCAGCCAGCGGCGCCGTTTCGTCGTACGCGGCGACGATCCGGTCCAGGTGCGGGCTACCGAACAGGTACAGCATCGCCAGATCGGTCTCGCGGTGCCCGCCATGCGCCGCCGGGTCGATGAGGACCGCACCGCGCTCGCCCCACAGCACGTTGCCGTTCCACAGATCACCGTGCAGCCGGGCTGGCGCTTCGGTCGTCTCAGGGAACCGCGCGCAGGCTCGTTCGAGCACTGTCGCTTCCGAAGCGCTCAGTACGCCGGAATCAACCGCCGCGCGCGCGTACGGCAGCACGCGGTGCTCGGCGTACCACTGCGGCCAGCTGTCCCCACGTACGTTCTGCATCGGCGCGAGCCCGATCCACGCGTGCACTGGGCCGCCCGGGGGAGGCGCGCCGAACGACGGTGCACCCGCGTTGTGCAGCGCGGCAAGCCCACGGCCGAAGGCCTCCGCGGCGGCGACCGTCGGCGAAGACGTCTCGACGACGTCTATTACGAGCCAGTCCGCGTCGGCGCCGTGTACACGCGGGACCGCCACCGCACCCGCGTCCGCGAGCCAGCGCAATCCGGCGGCCTCGGCGGCTGCGGCACCCGGCGCGTGCTTCACCATCAAGGTGTCACCATCGGTCATGGCCAGCGCACTGAGCGTGCCACTGTGCCCGCCGCGGGCGACCGTCCGGCCGGTGAGCCGCGCGGCCGCTTCGGCGGGTTCTTCGGGGCGCTGCCGGGAAACCACGCCCGGACGCTACCGCCGCGGCCGCTCCCGGCCGCTGGACGGGCGGGGGCGCGAAGGCCCCCGGGCCGGTGACGTCACACCGCTGGCCTAGACTCGGATGTCCCGGTCAGCAGGTGACCGGGGCCGTCCCGAGGGACGTTCTCACCCATATCTTTTACCGCTCGAGGAGAAGACCTTGAAGAGCACCGTCGAGCAGCTCAGCCCGACGCGAGTGAAGATCAATGTCGAGGTGCCGTTCGACGAGCTCAAGCCGAACTTCGATCGCGCCTACCGCAAGATCGCCCAGCAGGTGCGCATTCCGGGTTTCCGGCCCGGCAAGGCGCCCGCTCGCGTCCTGGAAAGCCGGATCGGCCGCGCGCCGGTGCTCGACGAGGTCGTCAACGAGGCCATCCCGGCCAAGTACATCGAGGCCGTCCGGGCCGGCGAGGTGCGCACGCTGGGCCAGCCCGAGTTCGAGGTGACCAGGCTCGAAGACCGCGACGTGCTGGAGTTCAGCGCCGAGGTCGACGTGCGGCCGGCCATCGAGCTGCCCGATCTCGCGGGCCTGGAGATCAGCGTCGACGACGTCGAGACCACCGACGAGGAGGTCGCCGAGCAGCTCGACGAGCTGCGTGCCCGGTTCGGCACGCTGACCGGCGTCGAGCGCGCGGCCGAGAACGGCGACTTCGTCTCGGTCGACCTGTCCGCCACGGTGGACGGCGCCCCGGTCGAGGAGGCCACGACCAGCGGCCTGTCCTACGAGATCGGCTCCGGCCAGCTCGTGGACGGCATCGACGAGGCGATCATCGGCGCGAACGCCGGCGAGAGCAAGACCTTCACCACCAAGCTGGTGGCCGGCGAGTACGCCGGGCAGGACGCCGAGGTCACGGTGACCGTGCAGTCGGTCAAGCAGCGCGAGCTGCCCGAGGCCGACGACGAGTTCGCCCAGCTGGCCAGCGAGTTCGACACCATCGAGGAGCTGCGCGCGGACCTGCGCGAGCGCCTCGGCCGGGTGAAGAAGATGCAGCAGGGCGTGCAGGCCCGGGACAAGGTCCTGGACATCCTGCTCGAGCGCACCGAGGTGCCGCTCCCGGAGAAGGTGCTCGAGGCCGAGGTGGAGAACCGCAAGCACGACGCGGTGCATCCCTACGACCACGACGAGGCCAAGTTCGCCGAGGCCCTGGAGGCCGAGGGCCGCAGCGTCGAGGAGTTCGACACCGAGGTGCGCGAGGAGTCGGAGAAGGCCGTCCGCACGCAGTTGCTGCTGGACACCATCGCCGACAACGAGCAGACCACGGTGGACGACGGCGAGCTCACCGAGCGGATCCTCTACCAGGCCCAGCGCTTCGGTGTCAGCCCGGACGAGTACGTGCAGCGGGCACAGCAGTCCGGCCAGCTCACCGCGATCTACGCGGACGTGCGCCGCGGCAAGGCGTTGGCCTCCATCGTGCGCGGCACCACCGTCAAGGACGCCTCCGGCGCCGAGGTGGACCTGAGCGAGCTGTTCGGCAGCGACGAGGACGCCGAGCAGGCCCCCGCGACCGAGGAAGCGGTCACGACCCCGGCAGAGTAAAGCTGTAAGCGAACTTGGGCGGTGTCAGGCATTCTGCACCGCCCGAGTTCGTTAGGGTCGAAGGCAAGATTCCAGCACGGAAGAACGACAGCGGCGCACCGGCCCGCACCAGGGCCGGCGCCGGCGAAAAGGCAGGCACACGTGACGCAGCACATGCCCGAGGGGCGGACCGGCACCGCGGGGCTCACCCTCACCGACTCGGTGTTCGAGCGGTTGCTCCAGGAGCGCATCGTCGTTCTCGGTTCCGAGGTCAACGACGAGGTGGCCAACCGGCTCACCGCGCAGCTCCTGCTGCTCGACGCGGACGACGCGGAATCGGACATCCGGTTCTACATCAACTCGCCGGGCGGCTCGGTGACCGCCGGGTTCGCCATCTACGACACCATGCAGCTCATCAAGCCGGACGTGGCGACCTACGCGATGGGCATGGCGGCCTCGATGGGGCAGTTCCTGCTCTCCTCGGGCACGCCCGGCAAGCGCTACGCCCTCCCGCACGCGCGGATCCTGATGCACCAGCCCTCCGCGGGCGTCGGCGGCACCGCCTCGGACATCGCGATCCAGGCCGACCTGTTCAACAAGTGGAAGCAGGAGCTGGCGAAGATCACCGCCGAGCAGACCGGGCAGACCACCGAGCAGATCATCAAGGACGGCGACCGCGATCGCTGGTTCACCGCGCAGGAGGCGAAGGACTACGGCTTCGTCGACCACGTGCTGACCCGCGACAGCGGCCTCAACTCCGCCAACTGAGTCCCGAAGCACACAGGAGAGCATCATGAGCAACTTCCGGCTCCCGGGTGACTTCCGGGCTCCGCAGACCCCGCGGTCGCGGTACATCCTCCCCTCCTACGTCGAGCGCACCAGCTACGGCGTGAAGGAGTCCAACCCGTACAACAAGCTGTACGAGGAGCGGACGATCTTCCTGGGCGTGCAGGTGGACGACGCGTCGGCCAACGACGTGATGGCCCAGCTGCTGCACCTCGAGCACGAGGACCCGGACCGCGACATCAGCATCTACATCAACTCCCCGGGCGGGTCGTTCACGTCGCTGATGGCGATCTACGACACCATGCAGTACATCCGCCCGGACATCTCGACCGTGTGCCTCGGCCAGGCCGCCTCGGCCGCCGCGGTGCTGCTGGCGGCGGGCACGCCGGGCAAGCGCATGGCGCTGCCCAACGCGCGTGTGCTGATCCACCAGCCGGCCACCGAGGGCACCTACGGGCAGGTCTCGGACCTGGAGATCCAGGCCAACGAGATCCAGCGGGTGCGGCGCCAGATGGAGGTCATCCTGGCCAAGCACACCAACAAGGAGCCGGACGAGATCAAGGCCGACATCGAGCGGGACAAGATCCTCACCGCCGAGGAGGCCAAGGCCTACGGCCTGATCGACGAGGTGCTCCCGTACCGGAAGGCCTCGGCGAACTGATCCGGCGGGCCGGTGCGTGGCAATCCTCGCCGCGCACCGGCCCGCTGGTCTACTGTCGGAACTTCGACGTGCCCGCAACCGGCCGGGGTGCTCCCGCTCACGGCTCCGGACGGGTACCGTCGGTGGCAATGCGTGCGGCCCGGACGAGCCCCCGGGCCCGGGACCGCCAGAGAGAGTGCAGGTGCGCACCCCCGCGCACCGGAGGGGACGAGGTCAACGGCCATGGCACGGATCGGTGACGGCGGGGACCTGCTGAAGTGTTCTTTCTGCGGAAAGAGCCAGAAACAGGTGAAGAAACTCATTGCCGGCCCCGGGGTGTACATCTGCGACGAGTGCATCGACCTCTGCAACGAGATCATCGAGGAGGAACTCGCCGAGGCGGGCGAGGTCAAGCTCGACGAGCTGCCCAAGCCCGCGGACATCCACGAGTTCCTCCAGCAGTACATCATCGGCCAGGACGAGGCGAAGAAGACGCTCGCGGTCGCGGTGTACAACCACTACAAGCGGATCCAGGCCGACGACAAGAGCGGCCCCAAGGACTCCAAGGACGAGCCGGTCGAGCTGGCCAAGTCCAACATCCTGATGCTCGGCCCCACCGGCTGCGGCAAGACCTACCTCGCGCAGACCCTGGCGAAGCTGCTGAACGTGCCGTTCGCGATCGCCGACGCCACCGCGCTGACCGAGGCCGGCTACGTGGGCGAGGACGTCGAGAACATCCTGCTCAAGCTGATCCAGGCGGCCGACTACGACGTCAAGCGCGCCGAGACCGGCATCATCTACATCGACGAGGTCGACAAGATCGCCCGGAAGAGCGAAAACCCGTCGATCACCCGCGACGTGTCCGGCGAGGGCGTGCAGCAGGCGCTGCTGAAGATCCTCGAGGGCACCACCGCCTCGGTGCCGCCCCAGGGCGGGCGCAAGCACCCGCACCAGGAATTCATCCAGATCGACACGACGAACGTGCTGTTCATCGTGGCCGGCGCGTTCGCCGGGCTGGAGAAGATCATCAACGAGCGGGTCGGCAAGCGCGGCCTCGGGTTCGGTGCGGAGATCCGCACCAAGGCCGAGATCGAGGGCAGCGACGTGTTCTCCGAGACGATGCCCGAGGACCTGATCAAGTTCGGCCTGATCCCGGAGTTCATCGGCCGCCTCCCGGTGGTCGCCACGGTGAACCACCTGGACAAGGAGTCGCTGGTCTCCATCCTCACCCAGCCGCGCAACGCGCTGGTCAAGCAGTACAAGAAGCTCTTCGAGCTGGACAACGTGGAGCTGGAGTTCACCCAGACCGCGCTGGAGGCGATCGCCGACCAGGCGGTGCTGCGCGGCACCGGCGCCCGTGGCCTGCGCGCGATCATGGAGGAAGTCCTCCAGCCGGTGATGTACGACATCCCGAGCCGCGACGACGTGGCGAAGGTCGTGATCACCGAGCAGACCGTCCGGGAGAACGTGAATCCCACGATCGTGGCCCGGCAGCCCTCACGCCGCACACGTAGTGAGCGGGGCGAAAAGTCGGCCTGACGCCGGGCTCGCCCCGCGGCACCCGCGGAGATTCTCAACAGGAGTCGGCTGTCACGGTGCGTGCGGCAGGCGCGATAATGGACAGGATGACGACCGTGCCGCTGACCGCACCCCCGGGGGATGACACCGCCAACCCGGCTGAAGCGGTACTTCCCGAACCCGCCGGGCCGAGGCGGGCCACCCCGGTGGGGCTCGTCGAACTCAGCGAGCGCGTGGTGGAGTCCGTTCTGAACCGCTGCCCGTGGCTCTACCGCGCCGTGGAAATCTTCCTGGCCGCCTGCACCGTCGTCTGCCTGATCGCGATCGCCACCCGGCGGTCCCCGCTGCCGCTGCTGCCGATTCCGCTGTTCGGGGTCACCTACCTGCTGCTGCGCCGGCTGCGGACCGCCGAGACCCGCGCGCACCGGTTCCGCTGGTCGATGCTCACCGCCCTGGCCGCCATGACGGGGTTCTACTTGGTCTCCGTGGTCGGCCGCTGGGTCTCCTGACCGAGCTGTGAAGGGCACCTTCACAGCCGCTGAGTCCAGGGTTCCGGCAAAGTCGGTGTAGAGGTCTGTGAAGGGTCCCTTCACGGACTCTGAGGCTGTGAAGGGACCCTTCACAGACCCGAAACCGGTCCGGCGCACGCCACGAGGTGGTCGCACACACCTCCGCATCGCCCAC
>NZ_QZFV01000140.1:0-19427 GCF_003600245.1 Amycolatopsis panacis | reverse complement strand
TGGACGGCCCGACGCGCACCTCGCGTCGGGCCGTCCATTTTGTATAACGTCGTTGTGTCCGGGTTCCGTTGCAGGGCACCAGGATTTCCGGCCATCAGGTCTGCCGCTACCGGTGTCGTCAGGGGTGCACGAAGTCGCCCCGCGTCGTCCGTGTGAGCGCGCACACCCTGCCTTCCGAGGCAGCTGAACGCCACCGCCAAAGCCGCTCATTACCCGGCAGAAGGACCCCGGCCAGCCGATCCGGAACGAGAGCACCGCTCTGCGGAATCCGGGGAGAAGGGGCAGGAAGTGACCAGAACAGTGGGCAGAACCACGTCGCGTCGCGGCTGAGGTGGTCCCGGAGCGCTTACACTTGAGTTGGCCTGACCACGTCCTCCTGGGAGCACCTCGGTGGTTTCCGACCTCTCCGCCCGTCCTGACCAGCACGATTCCGACCAGCCAGAACCCGAACCCCGTGAAGAGTGCGGGGTCTTCGGCGTGTGGGCGCCCGGGGAAGAAGTCGCCAAGCTGTCCTACTACGGGCTCTATGCCCTGCAGCACCGTGGGCAGGAAGCCGCGGGCATCTCCGTCTCCGACGGGTCGCAGATCGTCGTCTTCAAGGATCTCGGGCTGGTCAGCCAGGTCTTCGACGAGCAGATTCTGCAATCCCTGCAGGGCCACATCGCGGTCGGGCACTGCCGGTACTCCACCACCGGCTCCACGATCTGGGAGAACGCCCAGCCGATCTTCCGCACCACCGCCACCGGCAGCGGGCTTTCCTTCGCGCACAACGGAAACCTCGTCAACACCGCGGAGCTGCGCGATCGCACCGCGACCGCGGGGCTCAAACCGCACGCGGGGCTGACCGGCTCCTCCAGCGACTCCGACCTGATCTGCGGGCTGCTCGCGGCGAACGCGGCGGACAAGGGCATCGAGGCCGCCGCGATGGACCTGCTGCCCACCCTCAAAGGCGCGTTCTGCCTCGTCTTCTCCGACGAGAACACGCTCTACGCCGCCCGCGACCCGCACGGCGTGCATCCGCTGGTCCTCGGCAGGCTGGAGCGCGGCTGGGTGGTCGCCAGCGAGACCGCGGCGCTGGACATCTGCGGGGCCTCCTTCGTCCGCGAGGTCGAGCCGGGTGAGCTGATCGCCATCGACGCCGAAGGACTGCGGTCCTCGCGGTTCGCCAACCCCGAGCCCAAGGGCTGCGTCTTCGAGTACGTCTACCTCGCCCGGCCGGACACCACCATCGCCGGGCGCAGCGTGCACGCCACCCGCGTCGAGATCGGCCGCAGGCTGGCCGGGGAGCACCCGGTGGAAGCCGACCTGGTGATGCCCGTGCCGGAATCCGGCACCCCGGCCGCGATCGGCTACGCGCAGGGCTCCGGCATCCCCTACGGCACCGGCCTGGTCAAGAACGCCTACGTCGGGCGCACCTTCATCCAGCCGTCGCAGACCATCCGGCAGCTGGGCATCCGGCTCAAGCTGAACCCGCTGCGCGATGTGATCCGCGGCAAACGGCTGGTCGTGGTCGACGATTCGATCGTGCGCGGCAACACCCAGCGCGCGCTGGTCCGGATGCTGCGTGAGGCGGGCGCGCTCGAAGTGCACGTGCGCATCGCGTCGCCGCCGGTGCGGTGGCCGTGCTTCTACGGCATCGATTTCGCCTCGCGGGCCGAACTGGTGGCCAACGGGGTGGACCTGGACGGCATCCGCCGCTCCATCGGGGCCGACTCGCTGGGCTACATCTCGCTCGACGGCCTGGTCGCCGCCACCGAGCAGCCCAAGTCCCGGCTGTGCACGGCCTGCTTCTCCGGCGAGTACCCGATCGCCCTGCCCGAGGACGCCCTCATCGGCAAGCACCTGCTGGAAAGCATGGACGCAGCCGGTGGCGCGGCGGCTCCGGTCAGCGCCGCCGGGTACGGTGCCGAAGACGCCGTCCGGCGTCCGTGAGCACCACCATCGACCACACGCACATCAGTACAGCCAGAAGTCCAGAGAGGGAGTCCGTCTCCGTGAGCGAGTCCACGAGCGCCACCTACGCCGCTGCGGGGGTCAGCATTGACGCCGGTGATCAAGCCGTCGAGCTGCTCAAGCCGCACGCCGAGCGGGCCACCCGGCCGGAGGTGCGGGGCGGGGTGGGCGGCTTCGCCGGGCTGTTCTCGCTCAAGCTGGACAAGTGGAAGGAGCCGGTGCTCGCCTCCTCCACCGACGGGGTGGGCACCAAGATCGCCGTCGCCCAGGCGCTGGACAAGCACGACACGCTCGGCATCGACCTGGTCGCGATGGTGGTGGACGACCTCGTGGTCACCGGCGCCGAACCGCTCTTCCTGCAGGACTACATCGCGGTCGGCAAGGTGGTGCCGGAGAAGATCGCGGCGCTGGTCGGCGGGATCGCGGAGGGCTGCGTGCAGGCCGGCTGCGCGCTGCTCGGCGGCGAGACGGCCGAGCACCCGGGCCTGATGGGCGAGCACGACTACGACCTGTCGGCCACCGGGGTCGGCGTGGTCGAGGCGGCCGCGCTGCTGTCCCCGGAGAAGGTCCGTCCTGGCGACGCGGTGCTGGCCATGGGCTCGTCCGGGCTGCACTCCAACGGCTACTCGCTGGCCCGGCACGTGCTGCTGGACATCGCGCGGATGCCGCTGGACGGGCACGTCGAGGAGTTCGGCCGCACGCTCGGCGAGGAGCTGCTGGAACCGACCAAGATTTACGCGAAGGACTGCCTCGCGCTGGTCGCGGAGACCGAGGTGCGCACCTTCGCGCACGTCACCGGCGGTGGCCTGGAGGCCAACCTCGCCCGCGTGATGCCGCGGGGCCTGGTTGCCCGCCTGGAGCGCGGCACCTGGACCCCGGCGCCGGTGTTCGCGTTGATCGGCCAGCGGGGCAAGGTCGAGCGTGCCGAGCTCGAGAAGACGTTCAACATGGGCGTCGGCATGGTCGCGATCGTGTCCGCGGAGGACGTGGACCGTGCGCTGGCCATGCTCACCGCGCGGCACGTGCCGGCCTGGGTGCTCGGCGAGGTGGCGCCCGCCGAGGACCCGGACGGTCCGCGGGCCGTGTTGTCGGGCGACCACCCGCGGTTCTGAAACGCGCTTGCCCACACTGGGACACTGGACGGCGTGGCTGAGGACGTACCAGTCGGCTCCCGGTTCGTGATCCCGGGCACCGAGCTGAGGGAGCGGTTCTCCCGGTCGTCCGGGCCGGGAGGACAGGGCGTGAACACCACGGACTCGCGGGTCGAGCTGTCGTTCGACGTGGCGCGGTCCGTGGCGATCCCGCCTGCGCTCAGGGCCCGGATGCTCACCCGCCTCGGCGCCCGCCTGGTCGACGGCGTGCTCACCATCGCGGCCAGCGAACACCGGTCGCAGCTGATGAACCGGGACGCGGCGCGTGCGCGGCTGGTCGACCAGCTGCTGCAGGCTTCCGCGCCGCCGCCGGCGAAACGCCGTCCGACCAAGCCTTCGAAGGGCTCCAAGGAACGGCGGCTGGCCGAGAAGAAGCGGCGCAGCCAGGTCAAACGCGGCCGCGGCGGCCGCTACGACGACTAACGCCCCCTGACCGAAATGCTGTGAAGGGTCCCTTCACAGACTCAGAGTCCGTGAAGGGACCCTTCACAGCTTTGGGGCGGAGCGGTCACAGCAGGTCGAGCTGGGTGAGGTCGGTGACGTATTTGCCGATCAGTTCGGCGGTGACGTGCGGGATGGGGTGGCCGGGGCCGGTTCGGCGGAGCGCGGTACGGAAGTGTTCGGCGGGGATGTCGGAGTCCGTCTGCGGGTCGGCGAACGCGTGCAGCAACGGTAGGAGGGAGCGTCGCTTCTGGCTTTCCGGTAGGGCACGCAGTGCGGTCTCGAACCGGGACAGCCAGCTGCGGTAGTCGCCGACCCGGGCCACGGGGTGGCCGGCTTCACCGAGCCAGTCGACGTAGGTGTCGAGAGAGATGCCGTCGTCGTGCGAGTTGACCACGTGGTAGGTCCGGTAGCCTGCCGAGGCCTCTGCGCCGAGTGAGACGACGGCTTCCGCGGTGAAGTCCACCGGCAGGCCGCCGTGGTGCGCGGCGGCGCCCGCGCGGTAGAACGAATGCGGGGCGATGCCGGTGATCAGCAAACTCAGCAGCAGGCGAGTGAAGACGTCCGACACATTCAGCTGTCCGGCGTACCGGCTGTGGGCCAGGATCATGCCGGACCGCAGTGTGGTCACCGGCAGGCCGCAGAGGTCGTGCGCTTCACGCAGGAGTACTTCGCCGGCCCACTTGCTGCCTGAATAGCCGTCGGCGTAACCGTCGTCCAGTGTCCATATCGGACTGGTGTGGCGGATGTCCGCGTCCTCGGCCGAATTGTCGGTGAGCACGCCGATGGTGGAGACGTATGTGACGGGCTTGAGTTTCGCGGTGAGCGCCAGCCGGATCACTTCCGCGGTGCCCACGACGTTCGGGCCGAACAACTGTGCGTAGGGCAGGACGTGGTTGACGAGCGCGCCGTCGTGCACGATGAGATCGGTGGTATCGGCCAGATGTCGCCAGGATCCGGGTGTCAGGCCGAAATATGGCTCGCTGAGGTCGCCGGCCAGCACTTCCACGCGGGTGTCCGCCAGCGCGTGATAGTGGCGCGACAGTTCTTCGTCGCTTTCGAACGCCGCGTCCAGCCGGGCGCGGGCGGCTGCGTTGTCGCTGCCGCGGACCAGGCACACGAGCGTGCCGCCCGTCGATTCGAGCCGCCGTAGCCACTCCAGGCAGAGGAACCGGCCGAGGTAGCCGGTCGCGCCGGTCAGTAGGATAGTCCGACGTGGACCGTCTGGGCGCGGCAGATTTCTCGCGGTGGCGAGGGTTCTGGTGTCGAGGAACTTGTCCAGGGTCAGCTCGGCAGCCTGTAGCTCGGTCACGGCGGGGCCGTGGACATCGGTCACCGACGGCTGATCGGCGGCACCGGGGGCCAGCTTCTGTTCGAGATAGGCCGCCAGCGAGCCGAGGTCGCTTGTCGGGCTGACGATGACGCCGACCGGGACGTCGACCGAGAAGATGTCTCGCAAAAGCGTGGCCAAGGTGAGCGCGGACAATGAGTCGCCGCCCAGGTCGAGGAAATGTTCCCCAGGTGCGCGGTGTCCCGTCGAAGTGCCGAGTACCGCTTGTGCGGCGGCGAGCACGGTGTCGATCACCGGTCGATCGGATCCGGTTTCCCGCAATTTCTGCACTGCACTGGACTCGCGGTCGGCGATTTCCGCGTAGCGGCGCTCCAGTTCGCGGCCGTAACGTTCTTTGAGCTTCGGGCGCAGCAATTTGCGAATGCCGGAGAGGAGACCGTTCTCCGGGCTGAAGGGTTCGGTCTCGATCAGGAAGTCTCGCGGTATCTCGTACCCGGCGAGGTTGCTGGTGCGGCCGACCTGTTGTAATGCTTGGTGTATCAGCGAAGTGAGCCTCTCCGGGTCATCACCGTCGAGTGCCTCGGGTGCCGGTACCACGACCGCGAGCAAGTATCCGTGTTCACCGGTGCCGTAGAGGTAGATCTGCCGGATCATCGGGCTGGCCGTGAACAGAGTCTCCAATCGCGACAGTGCGACGAATTCGCCTTGGGAAAGTTTCAGAAGGTTGTTGCGCCGATCGACGAACATCAGTTCATCCGGGCCGGTCCGGGCCATGATGTCGCCGGTTCGGTAGAAACCGTCGTCGGTGAATACCTCGGCAGTGAGGTCCGGACGTTGGTAATAGCCGGGGATGACCGAGTTCGAGCGGAGCAGGAGTTCTCCGCGTGGGTAAGGCGAGTCGGTGGTGAAGTAATTCAGCTCCGGAACGTCCGCAAGCCGATGATCCAGTACTCGCTCGCGCAGCACCCTGCCGTCGAACAGGGCTGCGCCCACCTCGGTGGAGGCGTACCCGTCGGGTAACCGCATGCCGAGCATGGTTTCCATGAACTCTGTCAGCTCCGCCGACAACGGCGCCGCACCGCAGACCGCCCACAGGAATCGATCCCCGAACACCTGCTCGCCCAGGCGCCGGCTGACTGCCCGGCCGACGCCGTCGGCTGCCGGATTCGGGTGATATTGCTGAAAGAGCGTCTCGCAGAGGCGAGGAACGAGCATCAGCACGGTCGGCCGGACGAGCGCGAAATCCTCGAACAGCACCGAAAGATCGCTGCGCGCGGTGAAGAACGACGTCCCGCCCCGGGCCAGGGTGCTGTAGAGCACCGCGCGGCCGGCGAGGTGGCTCATCGGCAGGTAGGCGACGTCGAGCAGCGGAAGTCCCGGGCGCTCGGGGAAGAATCCGCGCCAGAGTTCGGCCACCAGCCGGGCCGGGTACATCGCGCCCTTGGGCATGCCCGTCGTGCCGGAGGTGTAGATCAGCAGGGACAGCCGTTCCTCGTCGGCATCGGTGTCCGGCAGGGAAGGCAGTGCGGCACCCCGATCGAGCACCTCCGGCAGCGACTCGACGACCACGTCGTGACCTGATTCGCCGAGGCGGTGCCGGACCTCTTCGATCCGCTCCCGCTCACCGTCCACATCGGGATGATGATCGAACACCACCAGGCGGCGCACCGACGGCGCGGATGCGGCGATCTCCGCCGCGGTGAGCAGATGCTCCACGCTCGTGGCAAGAATGCGCGGGCGCGTCTCGTGGACGACGGGAAGCAGCTGCGCAGGCGCGGAACCGGCCTGCAGTGGCACGGTCACCGCATCGGCCCGGAGACACGCCAGATCGAGCGTGGTGTAGTCGCCGCTGGTGAAACCGAGAATCGCGACGAAGTCACCGGCCCGCACCGGGTCGAGTTCGTCGTGGTACCAGGCCGCAGCAATCGCAGTGGCCCGTCGCCACAGCTCGCCGTAGCTGATCGTGTCGAACCGTGGCAGCAGCCGACGGGTGGTGCGGCAGGTGACCGGGTCGAGCACCGATTCGGTTGCTCGCTCGCCGATGGCGGGCCGGTCGGCATACCCCGCCATGATGGTGGAGAGGATGTCCTTCAACGGCATCGAAGGCTGCCGGATGGCCGTCGTGATCGCGTCGTCCGGGCAAGCCGCGGAGAATTGCGGGTCGTGCGCCAGAAGGGTTGTGCGCCTGGCCGAGATTACGCTGTCGTCGAAGCGATCGCGCACGTCGGCCGCCTCAGTGCGGTTCACTGAGGCTTGGCGTGGAGGGCGAAATCAGGGAAGAGTCGGTGGACAGCAGTACTCCGTCGGCGTTCTGGTAGCGGTCGCTGTTGCCGGACCAGTCGAGGTTCCCGCGCATCCACGAACGCAGGCCATCGGTGAAGGTCCGCACCGCGTCGACGTTCTCGGGCTCCAGGCCGCGCCAGCGGCTCATCAGCGTTTCCAGCTCGCTCGTGGCCTGCTCGAACTCCTCGATCTGCCGGGTGACCAGCGCGTAGGCGAGGTCGATGGCCTCCGGCAGCTCGACGTGGTGTTTCTCGGCGAGCACGAGCACGCCGTTGGTGGTCTCCCCGGCGGCCAGTTCCTTGCGCAGGGAGACGATGTCGTTGACCCAGACCACCACGTCGGACGCCCGGTTGAACATGACACGGGCCTGCTCGAACTCGTGGAGCAGCCCCGGAACTTCCTGTTCGGTGGCCACTTCGAGCAGGTCCAGCGACGGGGTGATGCCCCCGGAGGCCCGGCGAAGCTGCTGGTAGCCGAGCAGGTCCGGCACGTGCCGGACCTGCCGGTTGAAGGCCTCGTACTTGAAGGCGGCGAGGAAATGTGCCATGTGCTGGGTGAACCTCAGCCGCCAGGCAGTGCTCATCCCGGCGGCCAGCCGATGCCACACATCGGCCAGCAGCGCGTCCAGCCGCGTGTGCGTGGCGTCGGGCTTGAGATCCCGGACCAGGACTCGGAGGGTCTGCGCCGCGGGTTCGTCGTAGTGCCCGGCATCGTGTTCGTAGCAGTCGTCGATGACGAACGCCCAGGTGAACCATCCGGCGACCGCTTCGAGCCGGGCCGGGAGGATGGTGGGGTAGGCCCGTGCGACGAGTTCGCCGAGCCGGGTGCGGGCGAGCTTGTCCCGGGCCCGCGCGTTGTCGAGCACCGCGTAGCGTTCCGCCCAGCCGAGGATGTGTCCCTCCAGCTCCGCCACGTGCGGGGAGATCGCCGACCGGAACCCGAGCAGTGGGTGTCCGGGCGGCGGCTGCAGTTTTTCCTCGTGGCGCAAGGCAATCCCGGTCATGCCGAGGCTCCGGACGGCCCCCGGGCCGTGAGGATCATCGGAAGCTCGCCGGTGGTCAGTTCCGCCTTCGCCACGGGTTTGAGGGTGTGGCCCGGCTTGTGCGAGATCTTCCAGCGCGCCGCGATGGAGGCGAGCGCGATGGTCATCTCGTGGTTCGCCAGGACGTCCCCGAGACATTTCCGGGTACCGCCGCTGAAGGAGATGACGGCGTTGCGCGGGAGCTTCTTCAGGTTCTCCGGCAGCCAGCGGTCGGGTACGAACGAATCCGGATCGGTGAAGACCGCCGGGTCCCGGTGCAATGCGTACGGACTGAACAGGATGCTCGCTCCGGCAGGGATGTCGTGCCCGGCCAGCTTGGTGTCGCTGACCGTCCGGCGGGTGATGAACCACACCGGTGGGTACATCCGCAGGGCCTCGTTGACGACCCGATTCGTGAACGGCAGCGCCGGATAATCCGCTTCGAGGGCGGTGCGTCCGCCGAGTACCGCGTCGACCTCCTCGTGCAGCCGTGCCTCGACCTCGGGGTGCCGGCTGATCAAGTACAGCGCCCAGGTGAGTCCCGAGGCCGGAGTTTCGACACCGGCGGCCAGCACGGTCATCAATTCGTCGCGGATCTCCTCGTCGGTCATGCCGACGCCGTTCTCGTCCCGGGCGGCGAGCAGAATGGACAGGATGTCGTCCTGTGTCCCGGAATTCGTCCGGTAGGCCTCGCGCATGGTGGAGATGACGTTCTCCAGTCGTTGCAGCGCACGCCGATAGTCCCGGTTCGCCTTGGTCGGGGCCTGGTGCACCAGCGGCAGCGGCAGGATCATCCGGCGGTAGACACCCTTCCACACCACCGGGAACGACCGCTGAATCTCGGCGATCGCCTCCGCGCTGACCTGGTCGTGGGAGAACATCGCCTGCGCGGTCACCCGGGTGGTGAGCCTGCTCATCTCCTCGGGCAGGTCGATTTCCCTGCCGTCGTGCCAGGAATCGATCAGCTCGGCCACCCGCCGGGACATCACCTCGGTGTAGCCGGAGATCTTGGCCTTGGTGAAGGCCGGCTGAATGAACCCGCGCTGCCGCTTGTGGGTCGTGACACTGCAGGTACCGACCCCGTCGCCGAGGATCACCCGCATCTTGTCGATGAACTCGCCGCCCTTGTCGAATTCCCGGGGCTTGTGCAGCACTTCCTGGACGACGTCGTGGGTCGCCGCCAGGTAGGCGGTGCTCCGGCCCAGCCGCACCCGCACCAGATCGCCTTGCCGGCGCAGGTCCGGCAGGTAGGTCAGCGGGTCCCGGAAGATCTGGACGGCGTTGCCGAGGAAGGGCACCTTTCCAGGGGCGTCGCCCAGCCGATAGTGGGTGTTCTGCTCCGTGCTGGTCATGGCCGGACTCCGAATCCTGTGCTGATCGCCGGGCGGCTGCTGTCTTTGTGCGCGGGAACGAGCCTGATCATATGAGGTCGATGCGGCTGAGGGTCGATGCGGCGCCGGGGATGCCGATGCGTCCGGCGGTGGCCGGGTGTATCGGGTCCCAGTGACGTCCGGGGGTCCGCCGAACGTTGGCTCACGCTAGAACAATCGGCCGATACCGCCGTGGTCCATGTGGCGCAGTTCACCTTTCCCTGCGGACCTGTGAACTTAAGGGCAAAATGATCAGTATTAACAGGCAGCTGTGTGCGGTATTTTTGGACACGTCGCTCTACTTGTGTTATAAGTTCGCGCGAGCGATCGGTCGAGTGTCCGGAGTGGACTAGGCAAGGGACATGTGCGCGCACTCACCGCAGTCCTGGTAGCCGACCTTGCGGTACATCGTGCCGATGCCCTCGTTCGCCGGAGTGAGGAACGCGACCCCGGCGCCGCGCTCGTGCACGCTCCGGGTGAGCTGTGCGGTGACGGCCGCCGCGAGGCCGCGCCCGCGAAACGGCCCGGCTACCGCGATCCCGGCCACTTCGCTGATGCCGCAAATGATCTCCAGCGCCACCCCGCCACCGACGATCTCGCCGGTTGCACAGTCCTGCGCGAGCATGTGGAGGTCTTCGCGCATCTCCGCCACTTCGGCGTCGGAAACCTCCGGCCCCGCACCGTAAGCGATGTTCTGCATCGACCTCAGCCGACGCCGGTCGGTGTCCGATTCAGGTTGCCGCAGCCGGAATCCGGGCGGTGCCTGCCGGTCGATGAACCCGGCGGGAGTGCAGGTCATCAAGGGGATCCGGCGCTCCAGGAGGTATCCGGCAGCGGTCAGCGCCGCCTCCGGGGCAGGTGCCGCCTCGATGAAGAACTCCAGCCGCGGCAAGAGCTCCCGGTCGCGATACGCGGCGGCCAGTGCGGCAAGCTCGGCCGCGGACGGCTCGGCGCCGTCGTCCGGGATCGCGTAGTTGAGCATCGGACTGCTGCTCTCGCGGGAAAAAGTCGCGAGGAACGGTCCGATCCGTTCGGTGTCCCGGCCGCGGGGTGCGGTCGTGCGGACATATGCCTGAATGGCAGACATGCGGAAGAAACCCTTTCGGAGGAAGGAATGCAGGACGCGGCGGCGCTCGGGCACGATGCGTGCGCGAACGGCTGGCTTATTCGCGTCAGGCCGGACCTCGGCCGACGCGGGCCGTGGCGGCGAACATAGGCATTCCTTCGTCCGAAACGGGGTACTGCGTTCAGTCTGCCGGTAGGCGCAACCGGTTTTTCACCGCCGTTCCGGGTGGCTGAGCCCGGCGTACCGGGCACTGGGCGCGGGACGGCTGCTGTGCAGCTGGATCGGGGCCACGCAGGCGGTCCGCCGCACCTGTTCCGGGATCGCCGGTGCCGGCCGATCCCGCCGCCGCCACACGAGCCGGGTCGCGGCCGCGCCGAGTACGGCGCCCAGCGTGTTCAGCAGCACGTCGTCGGTCGAGGTGACCCGGCCGTTGTGGAGCACGAACTGGGTCGCCTCGACCAGCACCGACAGGACCAGCGCGAGAAGGGCGATCCGGCGGACCGAGCGCAGCCGGGGCACCCGCAATGGCACCAGCGCGGCCAGCGGCAGCAGCAGGAACAGGTTGCCGAGCACCTGCCACAGCGAGCCTCCGTCGGCGTACGCGTCAGCGAGATCGGCGCCGGGCATCAGATCCAGCGTGCTGCTGTGGCTGTCGCCGACCGGCATCGTGACCAGGATCAGCACCAGCGCGCCGAGCGTCACGATCAGCACGTCCGCCCCGGCGGTCGCGGAGGCGCGGGCCAGGCTGACACCGGCTCTTCGCCGCCGGCGGACGGTGAGCAACGGCCAGCACAGCATCGCGTACGGCAGCGCGATGGCTGTGGCCGGAATGATCCCCCAGAAAGCGCGCAGCAGGGCACCCATGCGCTTCCCTTCTCGAACCCCTCGGCGAACCGCTTGTTTCCTGTTCCAAGGTCACCATCGCGACGCGGGATCCGCCAGACACACAGGGTGACCCGCCCTATTCGGTGAATCCTTCGGTGGCGGGAAACGGGATCCCGTGCATGGGGTGTCCATAGTGGAGCGGAAGAGTCACGCTCCACAAGGGACGATCGAGGTCATCGGCCGGTCAGCGCCCGTACCTGGTCGACGATCCATGCCAGGTGCACACCCCTGCGCACATCACACGGGTGCGTGGAAATTCCGCTGGAAACCATGGCCGCGAAATCATCCAGCAGTGCGGTATACGACTCGGCGGCAGTACCCGACCGGCTAAACCTGCGGTAGCCGTGCTCGCCGTACACCGCGACCTCCGCTACGGTCGGTCGCACCGGCAGCCGCAGGGTGAGCGTCGCGGTGCTGGTCGCCCCGTTCTCGTGGGCCAGCAACACATGCCAGAGATCTTCCGCGCCGCAGTGCGCGGCGAGCACCTCGGTGATCCGGCCGAGCGCGGCGTCGAGCAGATCGAACGCGTGCGGTCCGATGTCCGCGAGTGCACCGCCCGATGGGTCTTGCCGCCACGCCGAACCGGCGTACTGACCGCCGAGCAACGCGCCGGACAGCCAGCGCGCGCCGCCGCCTCGCCAGCCGCCTGCCTGATTGATTCCGTCGAGCCAGTCGCGGGTCTCCGGTGCGAAACGCAGCGTGAGCATCACCAGCGACGCGACTCCGGCTTCGGTGACCGCGTCGGCCAGACGCTGCGCGCCAGGCAGGTCGGCGGCGATCGGCTTCTCCAGGATCAGGTGCTTGCCCGCCGCCGCGGCGCGCGGCGCGATCTCTGCCTGCACCGCCGGCGGCACGGCGAAAGCGATCGCGTCGACCTGGTCGAACAGCTCGTCGATGCTGCCGGCGGCCACGGCGTCGTAGGTCTTCGCGAGCGACTGCGCGGCGTCGGGACGGCGGCTCCACACTGCACTGAGGACGGTGCCCGGATGCTCGGCCAGCCCGGGTGCGTGCACCCTGGCCGCCCACGGTCCGGTTCCGACGAGGCCGACGCGCAGCTGTCCGAATTCCACGTCCGGAAGTGTAGGTGTGGTCGCGGTCGCTTCCGAAGAGCGCCTGAGGTGGGTTAACGTCGACGAGTTCTACGCCACGAACGGGGGAAGCCGGTGGGATTCCGGCGCTGGCCCGCAACCGTGAGCGGCCCCTTCTCGGGGCCGCGAGCCGGATCGCCCGCCGTGGCCCGATCGATGCGAGGTTCATCAGACATGCGGTTCACACACGCGCGCCACTGGGGGCGAGTCCTCGCCGGGTGCGTACTTCTGATCGGTACCGGGCTGAGCGGCGCCGCGCCCGCCTCGGCGACCGTGCCCGGCAAGGGCACCGCCGGGTACTGCCCGGACGAAAACGGGGTCACCGTGATCGTCGACTTCCAGGGTCTCGGCGGGGACCCGCTCATCCGCTGCGCCCCGGGGCCGCAGGAGAACGGGCTCACCGCACTGCAGAACGCCGGGCTGGAGCTGGCCGGTTCGGGCAAGTACGGGCTGGCGCTGCTGTGCAAGATCGAGAACAAGCCCGCGGACCAGTCCTGCACCGGGATGCCGCCGGAGAACGCCACCTGGAGCTTCTGGACCGCCACCAACGGCGGCAAATGGGAGTCGAGCCAGGTCGGCGTGCAGGGCTGGAAGCCGCCCGCGGGCAGTTTCGAGGGCTGGTCCTTCGCGATCGGCAAGTCCTACACCGACTACCCGCCGCCGCGGACCGCCCCGGTGCGCAAGGCGAACGATCCCGCGCCCGCCGCCGCCGAGTCGTCCACTTCGGACAGCGGTTTCCCGTGGGGGCTGGTCGTGGGCATCGTGGTCGTCGTACTGATCGCGGTGGCCGGGGTGGTCACCGCGATCCGGCGCCGGCGTGGCGCGGCCTAGTCCGCGAGCGCTGCATCCCGGCGCGTGGTGGGTGTGGGCGCTCGCGCTCGCGGTCATCGCGAGCCGGACCACGAACCCGCTGCTGCTCGGGCTGGTGCTCGCGGTGGCCGGGTTCGTCGTGGTCGCCCGGCGTGGTGACGCGCCGTGGGCGCTGGCGTTCCGGATGTACGCGCTGGTCGCCGCGGTCATCCTGATCTCGCGAGTGCTGTTCCGGATCCTGATCGGCGGCGAGGACGGCGGGCACGTGCTGTTCACCCTGCCGCGGATTCCGCTGCCCGCCGCGGCTGCCGGGATCGAGCTGCTCGGCCCCACCTCGGCGGAAGAGCTGCTCGGTGGCTTCTACGACGGCCTGCGGCTGGCCACGATCGTGCTCTGCGTCGGCGCCGCGAACGCGCTGGCGAACCCGAAGCGCCTGCTGAAAGCGGTGCCGGCGGCGTTGTACGAAGTGGGTACGGCGGTCACCGTCGCGTTGTCCGTGGCGCCACAGCTGGTGGAAAGCGTGCACCGGGTACGCCGTGCGCGAAGGCTGCGGGCCGGGCGGACCCGTGGCCTGCGTTTCGTGAAGGGGATTTTCGTGCCGGTGCTGGCCGATGCGATGGACCGGTCGTTGCAGCTGGCGGCGGCCATGGATTCCCGGGGGTACGGCCGTCGCGGCTACCTCGGACGGCAGGTCCGCGTGCTGATCGCGGTCTGTGTGCTCGCCGGGCTGGTCGGGGTCGCCGTCGGGGTGTACGGCGTGCTGGACGGCTCCTCATCCTGGCTCGGCGTGCCGATGCTCGTCGCCGGCCTGCTCGTGGCCGCCACCGGCTTCGTGCTCGGCGGACGCCGGCTGCGGCGGACGACTTATCGGCCCGATCCGTGGCGGCTGCCGGAAACACTGGTCGCGCTGTGCGGCGTGGCCGGGTGCGTGCTCGTGCTGGTGGCCGATCCGGTTTCGCTGGCCACCCCGGCGTCGCCGCCGACGTGGCCCGAGCTGCCCCTGCTGCCCGCGCTCGCGGTGCTGATCTGTGTGCTTCCCGCTTGGCTCGCGCCGCGCCCGGCGCTCGTCGCGGAGGTGGTCCGATGATCGAGTTCTCGCGCGTCGGGATCACTTACCACGGTGCCGCCCGGCCGGTGTTCACCGATCTCACCTTCGAGATCGAAGAGGGCGAGCTGTGCCTGGTGGCCGGCCGCACCGGTGTCGGTAAGTCGACTTTGCTCGGGGCGATGAACGGGCTGGTGCCGCACTTCACCGGCGGGCGGCTCACCGGGGCCGTGCGGGTGGCCGGGCGGTCCACCGCCGAGCATCCGCCGCGGGAGCTGGCCGAGGTGGTCGGCGTGGTCGGACAGGACCCGCTGGCCGGGTTCGTCACCGACACCGTCGAGGAGGAGCTGGCCTACGCCATGGAGCAGCTGGCCGTGCCGCCCGAGGTGATGCGCAAGCGGGTGGAGGAGACGCTGGATCTGCTCGGCATCGCGGAGCTGCGTGATCGTCCACTTCGGACACTGTCCGGCGGGCAGCAGCAGCGGGTGGCGATCGGCTCGGTGCTCACCGCGCACCCGGGGGTACTGGTGCTCGACGAGCCGACCTCGGCGCTGGACCCGACCGCCGCCGAGGAGGTGCTGGCCGCGATCACGCGGCTCGTACATGACCTCGGCACCACCGTCGTGGTCGCAGAGCACCGGATGGAACGCGTGGCCCAGTACGCCGACAGGCTGCTGTACCTACCCGGCGACGGCACGGTCGTGTCCGGCCCGCCGTCGGAAGTGTTCGCGCACACTGATGTCGCGCCGCCCATCGTGGAGCTTGGCCGGCTGGCGGGCTGGTCACCCCTGCCGCTGTCCGTGCGCGACGCGCGTCGGAAGGCGCGCCCACTGCGTGAACAACTGGCTGGGCGACAGCCGGAGCGCGTACGTCAGCAGGACGGCGAGCCGGTGCTCACCGCGCGCGGTGTTCGGGTCCGCTACGGCGGCGTACACGCCGTACGTGGTGTCAATCTGACGCTTCGGAGAGGCGAAGTAGTCGCGCTTATGGGCCGCAACGGCTCGGGTAAGTCGTCACTGCTGTGGGCGCTGCAGGGCAGCGGACCACGCTCGGACGGCGCGGTCGAGGTGCTCGGCGCAGACCCGAAGGCGTTGCGCGCGCGGGCGGCCCGAGCGCGCGTCGGGCTGGTGCCGCAGAGCCCGGCGGACCTGCTGTACCTCGATTCCGTGGCCGCCGAATGCCGACAGGCCGACGTCGAATCCGTGGCCGCCGAGGGCACCGCCCGGAAGCTGCTCGACCGGCTCGTGCCGGGCGTCAACGGCGCGGCGAACCCTCGTGACCTCTCCGAAGGACAACGGCTCGCGCTGGTCCTGGCCGTGCAGCTCGCCGCCGCGCCACCGGTGATGCTGCTCGACGAGCCAACCCGCGGTCTGGACTACCCGGCGAAGCGGCACTTCGCCGCCGAGCTGGCTGCGCTGGCAGGTGAGGGGCACGCGGTCCTGCTCGCGACGCACGACGTCGAGTTCGTCGCGGCAGCTGCGGACCGGGTCGTCGTACTCGCCGAGGGCGAGGTGGTCGCCGACGGGCCGACTGCGGACGTCGTGGTCTCCTCACCCGCGTTCGCGCCGCAAGTGGCGAAGATCCTTGCTCCGGAGCCATGGCTGACCGTCGACGAGGTTGCGAAGGCGCGCTCGTGACGGACTTCCTCGGCCCGGCCGTCCGCCTTCGCCACCGCAGCGCGCTGGTGCTGACCGTCGCGGTCGTCGCCGGGCTCGCGATGTTCTGCTGGCCCCTGCTCTCCCACGGCGGCGTCGGGACGTCGGCGCACACCACCGACGCTCCGTTCGTCTTCCTGGTCACGCTGCCGGTGCTGATCCTGATCGTGCTCGCCGAGCTGTCCAGCGGCGGGCTGGACGCCAAGGCGCTCGCGCTGCTGGGCGTGCTGTCCGCTGTCGAGGCCGCGCTTCGGCCGCTCGGTGCGGGCACCGGCGGGATCGAGCTGGTGTTCTTCCTGCTCGTGCTGGCCGGCCGGGTGTTCGGCCCCGGTTTCGGCTTCGTGCTCGGCTCGACCTCGCTGTTCGCCTCGGCGCTGCTCACCGGCGGCGTCGGCCCGTGGCTGCCGTTCCAGATGCTGGCCTCGTCGCTGGTCGGGCTCGGCGCCGGGCTGCTGCCCGGCAGGGTGCGCGGCCGGTGGGAGGTCGCCCTGCTGGCCGGCTACGGCGTGCTGGCCGCCTATTTCTACGGGCTGGCGATGAGCCTGTTCACCTGGCCGTTCCTCGCCGGTTCGACCGCGCTGGACTTCCTCCCGGGCGCCCCGCTCGGCGAGAATCTGCACCGCTTCCTGGTGTTCACCGTGCTCACGTCCACCCTCGGCTGGGACACCGGACGCGCGCTGACCAACCTGGTCGCGATCCTGCTGCTCGGCCCGGCCGTGCTGACCGTGCTGCGCCGTGCGTCCCGTCGCGCCGCCTTCAGCCGGTGAGCCTGCTGGAGGGGGCTGTGAAGGGAACCTTCACAGCCTCTGGGGCCAGGGTTCCGGCAAAGTCGGTGTAGAGGTCCGTGAAGGGACCCTTCACGGACTCTGAGTCTGTGAAGGGTCCCTTCACAGACTTGCCGTCGGCCGGTGAGCCGGCTCAGCCGTAGGAGTAGAAGCCGCGGCCGGACTTCTTGCCGAGCAGGCCCGCGTCAACCATGCGCAGCAGCAGCGGCGGCGGGGCGTACAGCGGTTCCTTGAACTCGGCGAACATCGAGTCCGCGATCGCCTTGACGGTGTCCAGGCCGATCAGGTCGGTCAGCCGCAGGGGGCCCATCGGGTGCGCGGTGCCCAGCTCCATCCCGCGGTCGATGTCCTCGGCCTCGGCGAAGCCGGCTTCGATCATCCGGATCGCCGAAAGCAGGTAGGGCACCAGCAGGTAGTTCACGATGAAGCCCGCCCGGTCCGGCGAGTGGATCACCGTCTTGCCGAGCGTGCCGGTCGCGTGTTCCTCCGCCCGGCGCACGGTGTCCTCGCCGGTCCGCAGGGACGGGACCAGCTCGACCAGCGGCAGCACCGGTACCGGGTTGAAGAAGTGGATGCCGACCACCTGCTGCGGACGGCCGGTGGCCATGCCCAGCTTCATGATCGGGATGGAGGAGGTGTTCGACGCGAACACCGCGTCTACCCGCTCGACCAGCTGATCCAGCGCCCGGAAGAGCTCGACCTTGGCCTGCTCCTGCTCGACGATCGCCTCGATCACCAGGTCCCGGTCGGCGAACTCCGCCAGCTCGGTGGTGAAGCGCACCCGCCCGAGCGTGGCCTCGGCGTCCTCGGCGGCCAGCTTGCCGCTCTTGACGCCGCGCTGCAGCGACTTCTCGATGCGGGCGCGGCCCGCGTCGAGCGCGGTCCGGCTCACCTCGGCCACCACGACGTCCAGTCCGGCCTTCGCGTGCACCTCGGCGATCCCGGAGCCCATCAAGCCGGCTCCGACCACGCCCACCCGGGCAATGTCTGCCACCTTCGTGCTCCTTTGTCAGCCGTACTCGTCAACCGCAGGAGAAATTGGGCAGCACACGACGCGCGAGGGTGTCGCCGGGCCGTGACCCGGTCCCACCCTCGCGCATCGCGTGTGTGTCAACGACGGTACTCGTCGTACCCGTCGTCGTACGGGTCCTCGTACCGGTTCTTGTCGTCCTCGTTGGTGTCCGAGGAACTACTCGACAGCTCGCGCTGCAAAGCATCGAAATCGGTGTCGTGGGAGCTGTACTTGAGCTCGCGCGCCACCTTCGTCTGCTTGGCCTTAGCCCGGCCGCGCCCCATGGCTCGACCCCCTCGCACAGGGGCGGGGCGGCCGGGGGAATCGGCGGCCCCGCATCGTCTCGACAGTTCTTTCCTGCTCACACCGTACCGTGTCCGGGGGGTTCGATGCGACGTGGCACGGTGTGCCGGTCGCGACAGTGTCGGCCGGACGCCGGTTACCGGCCGGTCGGTGCCGATCGGCGCTGGTCGGCGTGCCACGATGCTCGGGTGCTCCGACCCTTCGCGGCCTATCTGCGGGTGTACGAACCTCTCGCCGCCCTGGGCGATCCGCCCGGGCAGCGGCTGGTCGAGGCCGTTTCCGCGGCCACTCTCCGGCGGGCCGGGATCGGCGGGCGCGAACGGTATCTGTGGCTCAAGTCACAGGCGACGCGGCCGCCCCGGCTGCTGCCCGCGGAACTCACCGACGGCCGCGCCGCGCCCGGCCTGGAGACCGACGTGCTGGTGCTCGATCCTGCCGAGGTCCCCGCCGGGCATCCGGGAGACGGGCCGTTCGTGTGCCCGCTGGAGATGCGCGCCCGTTCCGCGTCCGCGCTCGCCACCTTCCTCATCGAGGCGCCGCCCGCGATGAGGAACGTGGTGCTCGAAGCGGGCGGGGTCACCCCGGACCGCGCGCGGTCCCGCACCAAGGCCGCGCTGGCCGACCTGAGCACTCCGGCCGCGCACACGCTCACCACCACCTGGACCGTGCCGCTGCCCTGGTTCGTGCTGATTGACCCGAACGAGCGGAAACTGGTGCTCGGATCCGGGCCGGACGATCCGCTGCGCGAGGCGTCCTGGCGCACCTCGATGTCCGAAGCGGTGCGCCGCGCGTCTGAGGCGAGCGAGCTGGTCGAGAGCACCTTCGGCGAGTCCGGTCCGGGCCGGGTGCTCGCGCGGACCCGGCACTGGCTGGAAGGCTTCGACCCGGACTCGGTGGTCGAACTGGACTACGGCGGGCTCGTGCAGCTGTTCGCGGACCCGATCCTGGACGCGGACACCACCGCGGAGGAGGTGCACGACATCCTCGACGCGCTGCGCAGCGGCAACGTCGAGGAGCTGGGCGAGCTGTTCTCCGAGCTGCGCGAGTTCTGGGGCGACGTGGCAGGACGGGAGCACGCCAACTGATCAGCCGCTCGCCCGGCGCGCTGAGGCTGTGAAGGGACCCTTCACAGCCTCAGCGTCCAGGGCCCCGGCAAAGTTGGTCGGGGGCCCGGCAGCGGGCGATGCGGAGGTGTGTGTGCGACCACCTCGTGGCGTGCGCCGGACCGGTTTCGGGTCCGTGAAGGGACCCTTCACAGACTAAGAGTC
>NZ_QZFV01000139.1:0-19572 GCF_003600245.1 Amycolatopsis panacis | reverse complement strand
CGTGAAGGGACCCTTCACGGACTCTGAGTCTGTGAAGGGTCCCTTCACGGACCCGAAACCGGGCCGGCGCACGCCACGAGGTGGTCGCACACACCTCCGCATCGCCCGCTGCCGGGTCCCCGACCAACTTTGCCGGAGCCTGCTAACCCGACTCACCGCACGCGATTTCACGATCGGAATGCGCTCTTCGCCGGCACTGCCGAGACGGGAGAGCACCGCCGAACCCGGACGTGCGGGCACACCTCGACTGTCCGCTGTCCCGATCGAGGCAAAGCGTACGTGTACGTTAATTTCCCCGAGAGAACCACCGACACACTCCCCACCGACCCGGCAAACCTGTCCCGGCGGGCAAAACACCAGGTACCGGCACCTGATGTGGCCCACCGCGCCGTTGCACGGTCACGCCGGGAGCGCGGCAGTCTGCCGCGGCACCGCACCGTGACCGGCCCGCCACGGAAAATGCGGATCCCGTCACCTTGACGCCGCCCGCGCGCCCGGCGAGAGTGTGCAGGAACCACACGTCGGCCTGCGGAGGAACCCGGTGCGAGTCCGGGACGGTCCCGCCACTGTGACCGGGTGCCCCGGCACCCGGGAGCCAGGAACTCCGGGCCGGCGTGCCCGACGACCCGGGGCGCGGACACCCCGAGTGAGGAACCCCCGTGATCCTGCTGCTGTCCACTTCGGACACCGATCTGCTGAGCGCACGGGCGAGCGGGGCGGACTACCGGCTCGGCAACCCGTCCCGGCTGCCGCTCACGGACCTGCCGGACCTGCTGGACGGCGCGCCGATCGTGCTGGTCCGCATCCTGGGCACGCCGCGGACCTGGCAGGAAGGCCTCGACACGCTGCGTGCCTCGGGTGCGCACGTGATCGTCCTCGGCGGGGAGCAGACCCCGGACGCCGAGCTGATGAAGCTCTCCACCACTCCGGCGGGCATCGCCGCGCAGGCGCACGCGTACCTCGCGCAGGGCGGGCCGGAGAACCTCACGCAGCTGCACCGGTTCCTGTCCGACACGCTCCTGCTCACCGGCGAAGGCTTCGAACCGCCCGCCGAACTTCCGTCGTGGGGCGTCCTGGAGCGGCCGGCCCCCGCGACCGACGGTCCGGTGATCGGGATCCTGTACTACCGCGCGCACCACCTGTCCGGGAACACCGCGTTCGTGCACGCGCTCGCCGACGCCGTCGAAGCGGCCGGTGGGCGGGCCTTGCCGATCCACACCGCATCCCTGCGTACCCGTGCCCCGGAGATGATGGCCGAGCTGGGCAAGGTCGATGCGTTGCTGGTCACCGTGCTCGCCGCGGGCGGCACGCGGCCGTCCGAGGCAGGTGCGGGCGGGGACGACGAATCGTGGGACGTCGCGGAGATGGCCGCGCTGGACGTTCCGGTGCTGCAGGCGTTGTGCCTGACCAGCGACCACGAGACGTGGCAGGAGAACGACGAGGGGCTCTCGCCGCTCGACGCGGGCAACCAGATGGCGGTCCCCGAGTTCGACGGCCGGATCATCACCGTTCCGTTCTCCTTCAAGGAATTCGACGACGACGGTCTCCCCCGCTACGTCGCCGACACGGAGCGTGCCGCGCGCGTCGCCCGGATCGCGCTCGCGCACGCGCGCCTTCGGCACACCCCGCCCGCTTCCCGGCGGATCGCGCTGATGCTGTCGGCGTACCCGACGAAGCACTCCCGCGTCGGCAACGCGGTCGGTCTCGACACCCCGGCATCGGCGATCAAGCTGCTGCGGCTGATGCGCGAACGCGGCTACGACCTCGGCGCCCAGACGTTCCCCGGCGTCGACCCGACCGGCACCGACCAGCCGGACGGCGACGCGCTCATCCACGCGCTGATCGAAGCCGGCGGCCAGGATCCGGAATGGCTGACCGAGGAGCAGCTGGCCGGCAACCCGATCCGGGTGCCCGCCGCGCAATACCGCTCCTGGTTCGCCCAGCTGCCCGCCGCGCTGCGCGAGGCGATGGAGGAGCAGTGGGGCCCGGCGCCCGGCTCGCTGTATGTCGACACGTCGGCAAACCCCGAGGGCGACATCGTGCTGGCGTCGCTGCAGTCGGGCAACGTCGTGCTGATGATCCAGCCGCCACGCGGGTTCGGGGAGAACCCGGTGGCCATCTACCACAACCCGGACCTGCCGCCGAGCCACCACTACCTGGCCGCGTACCGCTGGCTGGAAGAGGAATTCGGCGCGCACGCCGTGGTGCATCTCGGCAAACACGGTTCACTGGAATGGCTGCCCGGCAAGACCGCCGGGCTGTCCGCCGAGTGCGCCCCGGACGCCGTGCTCGGCAATCTGCCGCTGGTGTACCCGTTCCTGATCAACGACCCCGGCGAGGGCGCGCAGGCGAAACGGCGGGCACACGCGACGATCGTCGACCACCTGGTGCCGCCCATGGCGCGCGCCGAATCGTACGGCGATCTGGCCCGGCTGGAGCAGCTGCTCGACGAGCACGCCAACATCGCCGCGATGGACCCGGCGAAGCTGCCCGCGATCCGCGCCCAGATCTGGACCCTGATCCAGGCCGCGAAACTGGACCACGACCTCGGCGTCGAAGCCCGGCCGCACGACGCGGAGTTCGACGACTTCCTCCTGCACATCGACGGCTGGCTGTGCGAGGTCAAGGACGCGCAGATCCGCGACGGCCTGCACATCCTGGGCGAGGCGCCGGTCGGCGAGGCTCGGGTCAATCTGGTGCTGGCCATGCTGCGCGCCCAGCAGATGTGGGGCGGCAAGCAGGGCGCCGTGCCGGGCCTGCGATCCGCACTGGGGCTGAAGGAGAACTCCGACGCCCCACTGTCCGAAGTGGACGCCATCGAGACCACCGCCCGGTCGCTGGTGGCCGCGATGGAGGCGCGCGACTGGTCGCCCGCCGCCGTGCCCGCCGTGGTCGCCGAAGTCTGTGAAGGGAACCTTCACGGAATCAGCGTCCCTGAAGGTGCCCTTCACAGCCCTTCCGCTCAGGTTGCCGCGGTACTGGCCTTCGCCGCCACCGAGATCATCCCGCGCCTGGCGGGCACCTCCGGCGAGATCGACGCGGTGCTGCACGCACTCGACGGCGGGTACATCCCCGCCGGGCCGAGCGGTTCGCCGTTGCGCGGCCTGGTGAACGTGCTGCCGACCGGCCGGAACTTCTACACAGTGGACCCGAAGGCGATTCCCAGCCGGCTGGCGTGGGAGACCGGGCAGGCACTCGCCGACTCGCTGCTGCGCCGGTACCGCGAGGACAACGGTGACTGGCCCCGTTCCGTCGGCCTTTCGGTCTGGGGCACCTCCGCGATGCGCACCTCCGGCGACGACGCCGCCGAAGTCCTCGCTTTGCTGGGCGTGCAACCGATCTGGGACGAGGCGTCCCGGCGCGTCACCGGCATCGAGGCCATCCCGCTGTCCGAACTGGGCCGCCCGCGCATCGACGTGACCGTGCGGATCAGCGGCTTCTTCCGGGATGCCTTCCCGCACGTCATCACCCTGCTCGACGACGCCGTCCGCCTGGTCGCGTCGCTGGACGAGCCGGATTCGTCGAACTACGTCCGCGCCCACGTCGCCGCGGACGTGGCCGCACACGGTGACACCCGCCGTGCGACGACCCGGATCTTCGGCTCGAAGCCCGGCGCCTACGGGGCCGGCCTGCTGCCCCTGATGGACTCCGGAAACTGGCGCGACGACAAGGACCTGGCCGAGGTCTACGCGGTCTGGGGCGGTTTCGCCTACGGCCGGGACCTCGACGGCCGCCCCGCCCGTGAGGACATGGAAACCTCGTACAAGCGGATCGTGGTGGCCGCGAAGAACACCGACACCCGCGAACACGACATCGCCGACTCGGACGACTATTTCCAGTACCACGGCGGAATGATCGCCACTGTCCGCGCCCTGACCGGCACCGCGCCCACGTCCTACGTCGGCGATTCGACCACCCCCGACGCCGTGCGCACCCGCACCCTCGGCGAGGAAACCGCCCGCGTGTTCCGCGCCCGGGTGGTGAACCCACGCTGGCTGTCGGCCATGCGCCGGCACGGCTACAAGGGCGCCTTCGAACTCGCCGCGACCGTCGACTACCTCTTCGGCTTCGACGCCACCGCCGGCGTGGTCGGCGACTGGATGTACGAGAAACTGACCGAGTCCTACGTCCTGGACGAGGTCAACCAGCAGTTCCTTCGGGACGCCAACCCCTGGGCCCTGCGCGGCATCATCGAACGCCTCAACGAAGCCGCCGACCGCGGACTCTGGTCCACTCCGGACCCGGACCTGCTGGCCCGGATGCGCGAGGTATACCTGACCTTGGAAGGCGATCTGGAGAACGACTGAGGTGCCGGTCCCGCCGGGGTTCCCTCTTGGCCCGGCGGGCGGTGTCGGGCTCGAGCGGGTGTCCTGAGGAGAGCCCGGACGGGTGTCGCGGGACAGGTGTCCGCGGGACGGGTGCCGCGGGACGGGTGTCGCGGGAGGGCCGGGGCGGCTGGTCGCAGCGAGGGCCGTCCTGGCAGAGGGCCGCGGCAACCGGTCACGGCAGCGGCTACGGGGTCACCCCGGCAAGGGCTGTGGCTGCCGGGGCCGGCATAGGCTGTGCGCTGTCCTGGCAGGAAGCTGGGGCCGTGGGTTTCCCCGGCGGGTTCTTGGCGGACTTCCCGACCGAGGGCGGAGGCCGCGGATTTCGCTCGGCGGGCGTTAACGAACTCTCCAGCAGAAGGCTGTCCGGGCATTTTCTGCCGGTCCCCACCGGCCCCACCAGCACGGTTTCCGGGTGGCGCACACCGGACCACCCCCTCCGGCGGTCCTCCCCCGAATGTCCGGAAACCGTTGCGCCGCAAGGGTGAAGTGACCCCTCCGGATTCCGGCATTACTCCCGAACACCCCAGCCACCGCCAGTTCCCGCCATCCGGCGTCTTGACTTGGCAATGGTCTAGTCCAATGCTTATCGCACTCGTCCGCTCGACAGCCGGAGGACAGATGCAACGAAGCAGACTGGCCGCCCCCTTTGTCGCCGCCATCACCGTGCTCGGCACCGCCGGTGCACTGACCGCGACGGCCCAAGCGCAGCCCGAAACACCGTCACTCAGCAACAATTGGTACGCGTCCGCGCCGTACCTGATGCCGCAGAACAACAACCCGCCCGACCCGGTGACCGTGATGAACGCGACCGGGCAGAAGGCCTTCCAGCTCGCCTTCATCCTCGCCCCCGACAGCGGCGGCTGCACACCGACCTGGAGCGGCACGACTGCATTGCCGGACGACGCCGCGGTCGCCGGCGCGATCGGCAAGATCCGCGGCAACGGTGGCGACGTGTCCGTTTCCGTCGGCGGTTACACCGGCACGAAGCTCGGCCAGACCTGCGGCACGGTGGACGCGACCGCTGCCGCATACCAGCAGGTCGTCACGAAATACCAGCTCAAAGCCATCGACTTCGATCTGGAAGAACCGGAATACGAGAACACCGCGGCCATCGCCAACGAATTGGGTGCGGCCAAGAAACTGCAAGCGGACAACCCCGGATTGTTCGTTTCGGTGACCATGCCCGGCACGTCGGCAGGCACCGGCTGGTTCGGCACACAGCTGCTGGATCAGGCGAAATCGATCGGTTTCACCCCGGCGAACTTCTCGATCATGCCGTTCGACGGAGGGTTCACCGGCGCGTCGGCCCAGGTTTCGGCACTGGAAGCGTTCCACGGACTGCTCCAAAGCCACCTCGGCTGGGACAGCGCGACCGCGTACGCACACGAAGGATTTTCCGGAATGAACGGAAAGTCCGACGCCGCGGAAATCTTCAACGTCTCGGATTTCCAGACCGTCTACGATTACGCGACGACGCACCACCTCGGCCGATTCACTTTCTGGTCGGTGAACCGCGACCGTCCCTGCGTCGGCACGACAGACAACGGCGTATGCTCGAACGTCCAGCAGAACGACTGGGACTTCACAAAATTCACCACCAAGTTCGCCGGCGCCGCGCCGCCGCAAACGAACCCGCCCACCGACCCACCGGGCACCTGCAACGCAACGGAATGGCAGAAGTCCCAGGTGTACACGGGCGGCAGCACGGTCAAGCACAATGGACACAAGTGGACCGCCAAGTGGTGGACGCAGGGCGAAGAACCTGGCGCCACCGGTGCGTACGGAGTCTGGACCGATAGCGGCGCCTGCTGACCCCGCAGCCGTGCCCGCCGCACCTGGCGCGGCGGGCACGGCACAAACCTTTACTCGGCAACGAAACCCGTCAGGGACGTACGCCCGGCAGGTGAGTATTGGCCCGGCGTACGTCCGCAGCCAGCGCCGGCACCTCGATCACCCGCCGCCCAGCCGCCGTGAGCCACTCCACCCCTTCGCAGTCAACGAAAAGCGACGGCTCCCGCCACGCCATGACCACCCGGGAAATCGGGCTCTCCAGAATCAACTGCGTACAGCTCTTCGGATGCGACGCGCGCGCACTGCACGGCTCGAGTGAGCTGTACATGGTCGCCTCAGCCAACCGCGGATCGTCCGGCGCCACCTTGGACAGCGCGGCCTCCTCGGCGTGATTGCGCGGGTCGCCTTCGCCCGAATGCCCGGTCGCGAGCACCGTTCCGTCCGGCAGCCCGATCACCGCCCCCACCCGAAACGTCGCGCTCGGCGGACACCGGTCGGCAAGCTCGATGGCATCCCGCAGCCGCCGCACGTCAAGCGCCGAAGGTTCGTCCGCCGCCCGATAATGCAACACGGCCACGTCACCCAGCCGCCCTACCCCGGTCAGCTCCAACGGCCGCGGAAACGCCCCACCCGCCAAGAACCGAGGCGCCCGCGGATCCCCGACGATCAGCGGCGCAACCGCAAGCCGCACCTCATCGGCCAACCCCGCGTCGAGGAACTGGGTGTGCACTGCCCCACCCCCCTCGACCAGCAACTTCCGGACCCCCCGCGCGGCGAGATCGTCAAGCACGTTCCCCAGCCACCGCGCTGTACCGCTCCCTGCCGCCCCGACCTTGGCCGGCCGCTCCCCACCTGTGGTTGCGTCGGTCCCAGCGCCCCCCTCCGCACCTTCGGACGGCGGGATGGTCACCACGGTGGCCACCCCAGCCAGCCCATCAGCGACCCCCGGCGGCGCGTAGACCAGCTTCGGCGCGTCACCGGTTGTGAAGAAGCGGGCGGCCGGGTCCAGATCCCCGCCGGCGGTGACGGTCGCCTTGATCGGCTGCTCCGGTTTGCCCGCCGCGAGACGCTCCTGCCGCAACTTGGCGGAACGCACGAGCAGCCGCGGGTTGTCCGCACGCACCGTACCCGCGCCGACGAGGATCGCGTCGGCTTCGGCGCGCAACCGGTCCACCTCGGCGAAATCGTCCTCATTGGACAGCAGGAGCCGAGTGTCACTCGCGTCGTCGAGATAGCCGTCGAGGGACTGCGCCGCCGACAGCAGGACGTGCGGCCGCTCGGTCATCATGCCCGATCGATGGAGTGCATGCGGTCCCCCGAATCAGGTCACGCCGGCAACACGGCGTATTGGCGGACGTACAGATCGGTGTAGGTCACCGGCCCTCGTGGTCCCGGGACCCGGTCCAGGTTGATCCCCGTCTCCGGAACGGCGAGCAGCTTGAACCCGTCGAGCAGCCGGGTCGGCGCGTTCCAGAACACGCCGGTGCCGGTGTAGCCGTCGAAGAACGCAGTGGCCGCTTCCGGATCCTCGGTGGCGATCCCCGCCGCGAGACCGGACGTTCGCTCGTTCGCGATTTCGACGGCGTCGGTGAGATCACCCACCTTTTCGACCGTAACGGTCGCTTCTCGCTCCGAATCCAGCGCCCACTCGTAGCCGATCGGGTGCTCGTGCGGAGCAAGCGACGGGGTGACCCCACGTTCGGCCAGTGCCGATTCGATCAGCGGCCACACCGCATCGTGCACTCCCTCGTGGATCAGCAGCAGGTTGAGCCGGTTGCAGACCCCGAGCCGATCGAGGCTCGCGTACACGAGGTCGCGCGCCTTACCGGCGTCAGCTGCGGCATCGATGTACAGCACGCCCCCGCCGTCCGCATGCGCGAGCGTCCGCACGCCGTGTACCGCAGCCTCGGTGGCAAGGGCGCGAGTGCTGTCACCGCTACCGCGCAAGATCACCAACGGCACCAGGCCCGGCAGCCGCACCAGCACCGACGCCGCCTCCCGCTCGACCCGCGGCACGAGCTGCACCACGTCCGGATCGATCCCCGCCCTTTCGAGCGCCGATGCGATCACCACGTCCCGCAGCCGCTGCGCGGACCCGAGCGCCGCCGAGCCCGTGCGCAACACACCGCCGTTACGCGACTTCACCAGCTGCGAGGCGACGTCGACAGTCACGTTCGGCCGCGCCTCGTAGTTGGCCCCGATCACCCCGACCGGACGGCGCCGTTCGACCAGTTTCAGCCCACCGTCCAATGTGGACACGTCGACGGACCGCTCCTGGTGCGGCGCCCCGGCCAGCAACCGGAGCTGCCCGGCCATCCCGTCAAGCCGCTCCGGCGTGATGGTGAGCCGGTCGAGCAACCCGGCGCTCATCCCGTCCGCCTCGGCCTTGGCGACATCGGCCCGGTTGGCGTCGAGCACCACGTCGCGGTGCGCGACCAGCCGCTCGGCCATGCCCAGCAGCGCCGCGTCCACCGCCTCGTCGCCGGCCGCCGCCAACGACGGCGCAGCCGCCTTCGCCGCCCGAGCACACTCCTCGACGGCCTTCGCGACCTCGTCCATCGTCTTGCTCCCTCCGCAGGTCAGGCAGATACCCAGTCTGCCGTATCCGCCCACATCGGAAGACGACGGGCTCATCCCCTCGGGACGCAGGCCACAGCCACGAGGTCACTCGCCGCGAGTGGCCTCCCCACCACCGTCAGGCACGGCAACCACACCCGACCCGCCGCGAACACAAGGCCGACAACGCCAACCCACGCACAGGTCCGCCTGCCCCGCGCATCTCACGCCGCAGCCGTGCCCGCGCCAGGGCCGCTGCGCAGGCCGGCACGAAGCCGTCGGCACCGTCAGCGTCCACATCGTGAACGTCCACAAGCGCAAGTGCCGGTAGCCGAGGCAAGCACCACAGCCAACGTCCAGAATCAACGCAGGCTGCCAGGAACCCGAGCCCCCATGCCACCGCAGGATGTCCACGACCCGAGCACCCGAGATCAAGCCGGATGTCCACGACCCGAGCGTCCAGACCCCGGCACAGGCCGCAAACAGCCCGAACGCCCCGGGCTGCCGGCATACAGCGCAGGCGTACCCCAGCCCGCCAAGGTCGACAGCGCTGATTCACCTCAGTCAGTAGCCAGCCGGCAACGCGAACGCCCTCAATCGGCCAGCGGTTGCAGCAACCACAGCCCACCTGCGACAACGCAGCTGAGGGTCAGCACCCCGAACACCAGCACCCACAGCACCGCGGGCACGCCGGTGAGCCGGCCCAGCTGATCGGCGTCGGAGTCACGGGCCTGGCCGAGCCGCCGCTTCACCTGCAGTTCGACGATCGGCCGGACCCCTCCGAACAGCAGGAACCAGGTCAGCAGGTACACGAACGGCGCCTGGACCACCGTCGGCGCGACCAACGCCACCAGCCCCAGCACAACCGCGCTCGTGACGACCGTGAATACGCCGTGCGCATTACGCACCATGATCAGCACGCCCAGTAGCAACAGGGCGACCAGCACGAGCACTGCAGTGACCAGGTCCGCACCGATCAGGGTCGCGAACAACAGACCCAGCACCGAGGGCGCGACGTACCCGGCCATCGCGGTGAACGCCATGCCTGGCCCTTCGGCCCGGCCACGCGAGACGGTCACCCCGGAGGTGTCCGAGTGCAGGCGGATCGACCGCACCCGACGGCCCACCAGAACCGCGGCGAGCGCGTGACCCGCCTCGTGGACCAACGTGACCACGTTGCGCGCGAATCGCCACGGCGTCCCGCCGACAAGCACGATGAGCAACGCAACCACCCCGGTCGCCAAGGTGATCACGCTTGGCGTGTTCGCCTGATCCAACGCCGCACCGACCGTTCCGGCACCCGCCGCCGCAGCGGCACCGGACAGATCTCCGGCAGCTGGGCGAGCACCGAGAACCGACGAAGCAACGAAGGCGGTAATCACGCCGACACCTCACCACAGATCGCATCTGGCCCATGTGAGCGCCCAGGCGCGGGTCATCCGCAGCTGTTCGGTATAGGCGGGGCCTCAGTTCATGACGGCTACCTCCTCCCCAAAGTTGCCTGCGTCAGCCGATTTCGTCCGCTCTCACCTTCCTTCCCGGACTGGCCGGCCCCGGTGGAGCCGGAGGAGGTAGGCCACCCACGACCGGTACGGCCGCCATTCGCCGGCCAGCTGCTCGAGTTCCGGGACAGAGGTGCCGGCCGGCAACCGGTACTGCTCCCGCATCGCCTGGTGGAGATCGGTGTCCGCGCGTGGGAACAGATCCGGGTGCCCGGCTCCGCGCTGCAGGACCTGTTCGGCGGCGAACGCGCCGATCCCGGGTATCGAGCAGAGCTCCGCCAGAGCGTCGGCAATGGGCATCGCACGGAGGTACTCGGCGTCGAGGAGTCCTTCGCTCGCCGCACGCGCCACCGCACGCAGTCGCGCGATCCGGAACCGCCCCAGCCCAGGTTCGTCCGACAGGCAGACCAGCGCGGCCGGCGAAGGAAAAGAGGCCAAGCGGAAATCCTCGTACTCGACGATCCGGCCATGCCGCTCGACGAGCCGCGCCCGGAACCGGTTTGCCTGCCCAGCACGCATACCTTGGGTGAGGACCGCCCAGCAGGCTGCCTCGTAGGGTGACGAGGACAGCACTGGACGCACTCCGGGATGGCGGGCCATCAGCCGCCACACCACCGGATCCCGGACCGCCACCTCCGGAAAACCCGACCCGTCTGCGTCCAGTGACAAAATCCGGCTCACCTGTCCGACGACGCGAGCGGCCACCTCCACCGGCGCGATGACCTCGACCTCCACCGTGCCCGGCGATCTCCGCCGAACCGCGGCACCGGTGTGCAGCCAGAGCCCGTCCACCGGGAAGGCCAGGCGTATCGCGTCCGGACCGGAGCCAGGGCACCGGCGGGCCGCGGCGGCCGGATCGAAGGCACCGTGCACGGCGATCTCACCGATCGGCAGGTCGATCGGCAGCAGGATCGGGGCACTCATCTGTCGTCCTCCTTGCTGGCCTCCGGGTCGGAGACCGTGCCTATGACGTTAGACAAGAAATCGACCAGCGGGCGCGTCGAACGCCTGATCGGCGCTTTATTCACCTGAACGAGCTATCTGATCGGGCGAAATACCGCCGGTGTTCAAAGGAGAGGACCGCCGCGCCCCAGCATCCGAGCGCCCAGGAGCGGCTCGCCGCCCTGGGCACGAGCCAGCGTGGCGAGGTGGTCTTGGATGTCGCCTGTGGCACAGGCCGTTTCACGCACGCCTGCGGCGACGCGGTGGGTCCAGATGGGCTCGCTGTCGGTCTCGATGGCGCCGTCGGCATGCCTTCGCGCGCACTCGACGAACCCGTCGCCTACCTTCGCGCCGGTGCGGTCGAGCCGCCTCTCGAATCGTCCACTGTGGATGCAGTCTGCTGCTTCGCCGCACTGCACATGTTCGCCGAGCCCGAAACGTGCCTTCGGCTCCTTCACCCGGCTTCTCCGCCCGGGCGGCCGAATCGTGCTGCTCACCCAGTGCCCGCCGAGACTGGCAACCTGCCCGATTCGTTGACACAGCAGGAGGAATCGCCAGCGGGCAGCGAATGTTCGGCCGCGGGGAGATCGCGTGCACGCGGGTTCCATGACGTGCAGGATCGGTACTTCGGACTGGCTCAGCTCGCGTCCGGACGTCTCGCGAACGGGGAGTGATCGGTTTTTGTCGGACCCCGGGGTTAGCATTCGCCGCATGACCCACGCCGCACCCGTCCCGCCCGACGACAGCCACCTCCGCGCCCTGATCGAAGCCACCGCCGACGCCGTGGCCACCGCCGAGCCTCTCGGCTCCGGCCACGCCGGAGCACCGGGGGAAGTCCGTGCTGCCGTGGCACGAGAAGTGCACGCGCGGGCAGCCGAACTGGTCGCGCTCAGTCAGGATCTGCACGCACATCCGGAAGAGGGGTTCGCCGAACATCGTTCCGTGCAGGCGTTGGCGGAGTTGCTACGAGCGCACGGCCACGAGGTGACGGTCGGGCTCGGCGGTCTGGACACCGCCCTGCGCACCGAGAGCAGCGGCCAGGAAGGCCCGCACATCGCCGTTCTGTCCGAGTATGACGCCCTGCCCGGCTTGGGCCACGGCTGCGGGCACAACGTCATCTGCACGGCCGGCGCAGGCGGGTTCCTCGGCGCGGCAGCGGTCGCCGAGCAACTCGGCGGACGGGTCTCACTCATCGGCACGCCGGCGGAGGAAGGCGGTGGCGGCAAGGAAACCCTCGCCAGGGCAGGCGTTTTCGACGACGTCGACGCAGTGATCATGCTGCATCCGTTCAGCCATGACATCGCTTTGCACCCGTTCCTCGGGCGGCGTCAGCTCGAGATGGTCTTTCACGGGGTCGGCGCGCACGCGTCCGCGCAACCTTTCATGGGCCGCAACGCACTCGACGCCGCGGTGGCCGCTTACCAGGGTGTCTCCGCTCTCCGCCAGCAGTTGCCGTCGACCGACCGGGTTCATGGCGTGTTCACCGACGGTGGCGCGCGGCCGAACGTCATCCCCGCACGGGCGGCATTGTTGTTCTATCTGCGTTCGGCGGATCCGGAGACGCTGCGGGACCTCGCTCGCCGGATGACCGCGATCGCCCACGGCGCAGCCGAAATGACCGGCTGCGGGGTGGAGCTGCACTGGGATCGGCAGCCGGCGTACCTGCCGATCCGGTTCAACACCACGCTCGCCGGCCGGTGGACTGTCAATCAGGAGGACACGGGCCGTACCCCGTTGCCGCCGGGCATCGTGCCGGAATTCCTGACCGGATCGACGGATCTGGGCAACCTGTCGTACCGGATGCCCGCCCTGCATCCGATGATCGCCATCTCGGAGCCGACAGTCGCCTTGCACACCAAGGAATTCGCTGCGGCAGCCGGTTCCCGCGCCGGGAACAAGGCGGTCGTGGACGGCGCGCTGGGGCTGGCGCTGACGGCCGCGGACTATCTGGCGGACGCGGACCTGAGGGCGGCAGTGCACGAGGAATTCGAGGCGGCGGGAGGTGTATTGGACGTACCCGGGTTCTTCGACTGAGCTTCGCGGTGCCTTTCGCTGCCGGGAGTGCGAGGGGCGGGCCGGATCAGCTGCGGCGCCCAGGGTTCAACATGCAGGGGACGTACCCAGACGTGCACTCGCGCGGGGGTGAGGAGGAGACCAGCTGGGCTGGGCTGGGCTGGGCTGGGCTGGGCTGGGCTGGGGAAGCACGCCGGATCACGCCGCACGAGCGCCGCGGGACCGGCTGAGGAATGCCTGAGAATTCTCAGCTGATTCTTCTCAGCAAAGCCCCAGGGATTTCCACAGGATTCTCACAAGCTGGGGCGCGAATCTCGAGTCCATGAGCGAGAACGAGAGCCGGCCCGGCCCCGCCGCCTCCGGTGGGCACCAGCCGCACCAGCGCGATGAGCAGCAGTACGGGCAGTACGGACGCCAGCAGGCCGGGCCGTACCCGCTCCCCTCCGGACAGGCGTCGCCGCAGGGTGCGGCGGGAATGTCAGGCGGGCAGCCGTCGGGTTACCCCGGGCAGCAGGTCAGCCAGGCAGGTGGGCTTCCGTACACCGCATCAAGCCACGCAGGCAGCCAGCCTCACCCCACGGCCGGACAAGCCGCCATCCCACCGCATTTCGGCCAACCCGCGGCAGGTCCGGTTCTCTCGCCGTCCAGTGCACAACCTCCCGTCGCATTGGCAGGTCCAGGACGGAAGCGGGCGGGACGGATGACCGCGATCATCGGTGCGACCGCGCTCGCGGCGGCGCTCATCGGCGGCGGTGCCGGGGCGGCGATCGTCGGGCTTACGGGGAGTGACTCCGCCGGGTCGGCGGCCACTTCGTCGTCGGTCACCGGGCAGACGGTCAGCAACACCACGTCCTCCGGGGACGTCAGCGCGGTCGCGGCGAAAGTCGTGCCGAGCGTCGTGCAGGTCAACGTGACCACGTCGCAGGGCCAGGCGATCGGCTCCGGGGTCATCCTCACCTCCGACGGCCGGATCCTCACCAACGCACACGTCGTCGAGGGGGCCCAGAACGTCACGATCACTACGTCGGACGGGAAGAAATACCAGGCCAGCGTCGTCGGCTCGGACAGCAAGGGCGATATTGCGGTGCTGCAGGCCCAGGGCGCCGGCGGGCTCACCGCGGCCACGCTCGGGGATTCCAGCAAGCTCGTCGTCGGGCAGGAAGTGGTCGCGATCGGGTCGCCGGGCGGGCTGCAGAACACCGTGACCAACGGCATCGTCAGCGCGCTGAACCGGCCGCTGTCCGACGTCGGCGGCAACGAGCAGCAGCAGAGCCCGTTCAGCAGGCAGACCTCCAACAACACCTCCGCCCCGAGCTACACCGCGATCCAGACCGACGCCTCGATCAACCAGGGCAATTCGGGCGGGGCGCTCGTGAACGCCCAGGGCCAGGTGATCGGCATCAACTCCGCGCTCTACAGCCCCAGCGCGTCGGCCAACGGCTCGGCGGGCAGTGTCGGCATCGGCTTCGCCATCCCGATCAACGACGCGAAGACGATCGTGGACCAGATCGTGAACGGCTGACCGGACCCGGGACGGGCCGCGGTCGGGGCGGTCCGTCCCGCACCTCTGCTGCCGGGGCAGCACGGGAACCGAAGGCCGCTCTCCCCGGGAATCGGGGCCTGGGGAGAGCGGCCTTCACCGGGTCGGGAACCCGTCGATCACCGGCGCCGGTTGCCGAACAGGCCGCGCGTGATCTCCCGCCCCAGTGAACTCGCCGCCGAACGCATGAACGACTTGACCGCCGGGTTGCTGATCGCCTGCGCGATCAACCCCGGCTCTTCTTTCTCCTGCTTCGCGGCAGGCGCCTCGGGCGCAGGCTCCGGCGCCGACGGGGCCACCTTCGCCGTCAGCTTCTCGTATGCAGACTCCCGATCGATCGTTTCCGCGTACTTCCTGTGCAGATCCGACTCCGTGGCTGCGGCCTCGATCGCTTCGGCGCCTACCGAGCCCATCTTCGACCGCGGCGCACGCAGCCTCGTCCACGCCACCGGCGTCGGCGCCCCGCGCTCGGACAGCACGGTGACGACCGCCTCCCCGATGCCCAACGAGGTCAACGCCGACTCAAGGTCGTAGTGCGGGGTCTTCGGATACGTCTTGACGGTCTTGACCAGGGCTTTCTGGTCGTCCGGGGTGAACGCGCGCAAGGCGTGCTGCATCCGGGCACCGAGCTGCGACAACACGTTGTTCGGGATGTCGGTAGGCAACTGGGTGCAGAAGAACACGCCGACGCCCTTCGATCGGATCAGCTTCACCGTCTGCTCGATCCGCTCCAAGAAGGCCTTCGACGCGTCGGAGAACAGCAGGTGCGCCTCGTCGAAGAAGAACACGAGCTTCGGCTTGTCGAGGTCGCCTTCCTCAGGCAGCTCCTCGAACAGTTCGGCAAGCAGCCACATCAGGAACGTCGAGAACAGAGCCGGCTTCGACCGCAGGTTGTGCAGCTCCAGCAAGCTGACCACGCCTTTGCCGTCCTGCTGGCGTATCAAGTCGTGCACGTCGAGTTCGGGCTCGCCGAAGAAGTCCTCGCCGCCCTGTGCCTCCAGATTGGACAGCGCGCGCAGGATCACCCCGGCAGTGGCCGCGGACACCCCGCCGATGCCCTTGAGGTCTTCCTTGCCCTCGTCGCCGGTCAGGTGCGTGATCACGGACCGCAGGTCCTTGGTGTCGAGCAACGCGAGGCCACGCTGGTCGGCCCAGTGGAAGATGAGACCGAGCGTCGACTCCTGCGTCTCGTTCAAAGCCCAGCACCTTCGACAGCAACACCGGGCCGAAGCTGGTGATCGTCGCCCGGATCGGCGCGCCCTTGCCGCCGGTGCCCAGCGACAGGACCTGCACGGGGCTCGCCGCGGGTGCCCAGTCGTCGCCCAGCTCCGCGGCCCGCTTCGCGATCCGGTCGGTCGGCTCCCCCGCTACGGACAGTCCGGACAGGTCACCCTTCACGCCGGCCAGCACCACCGGCACCCCAGCCGCGGACAGCTGTTCGGAGATCAGCTGCAAAGTCTTGGTCTTGCCGGTCCCGGTCGCCCCGGCGACCAGGCCGTGACGGTTCAGCGTCGCCAGCGGCAACCGGACCGCCGCCGAGGACTCCGCCGTCCCGTCGATGACGACCGCGCCCAGTTCGACCGCGGCCCCGTCGCTCAGGTAGCCCCGCGCGATCTCCGCTGCTGCTTCCGACCCCTGCTCGGCCACCGACCGCACCCCGATTCTGAGTCCGAAATCACACTTTTCCGCTGGCCGCCCGAGCGTAACGCGCCGGAAGCCCCGGTAACGGCGCCGATATCCCCCGTGTCGAGTTAGGGTGATGCGGGTGAACGACCATCTTGTCTGGATCGACTGCGAGATGACCGGGCTCGACCTCGGCAAGGACGCGTTGATCGAAATAGCCGCGCTGGTGACCGACGCGGACCTCACCATCCTCGGCGACGGCGTGGACATCGTCATCCACGCCGACGATGCCCGGCTCGACGGCATGCCCCAGGTCGTCCGCGACATGCACGCCAAGTCGGGCCTGACCGACGAGGTCCGCGCCTCCGCGGTGACGCTGGCCGAAGCCGAGGAGCGCGTACTCGCCTACATCCGCGAGTTCGTCCCCGAACCGGGCTCCGCCCCGCTGGCCGGCAACTCGATCGCGACCGACCGCGGCTTCATCGCCCGCGACATGCCCGCACTGGACAACCACCTGCACTACCGGATGGTCGACGTGTCGTCGGTGAAGGAACTGGTCCGCCGCTGGTACCCGCGGATCTACTACGCCAAGCCGGAGAAAGGCCTCGCCCACCGCGCGCTGGCCGACATCAAGGAGTCGATCGGGGAACTCGACTACTACCGCAACGCCGCCTTCGTCCCCCAGCCCGGCCCGACCAGCGACCAGGCCAAGGCCACCGCCGCCGAAGTGCAGGAACGCAACCGAGGGTGACCCCCTGAAAGGGGTTGGCGAGCACCCGCTAAGATTGCCTGCAGCAAGATGGATCGCAAGATCGTCCTGCTTCAGATGGTGGCTGTAGCTCAGCTGGTAGAGCACCTGGTTGTGGTCCAGGAGGTCGCGGGTTCGAGCCCCGTCAGCCACCCCAGCACCCCGGCCCGTGCCGAGACTCTCTGGTCTCCGCGCGGGCCGGGGTTTTTCGTGCCCCGCCCGGCTCCACGGCAGCCCCTGGCCCGCGCACCCAAGGGGACCCCCCTGAAACGGCTCCTGAACGGGCTGCTAATCTTTCCCATGTCGCCAGGGAGACCACGGCGGCGGGAAACACCAAGCGCCATTAGCTCAATTGGCAGAGCAGCTGGCTCTTAACCAGCGGGTTCGGGGTTCGAGTCCCTGATGGCGCACAGTTCTGAATCGAAGCCCACCTGCAGGATTCCTCAATCACGGGGATCTTGCCGGTGGGCTTCGATCATGAGTGGGACCGGCGTGGGGCCGAATGCGGCCGCACCGGTCGATGTTGCTTCTTAGCCGCCCGCTCCCGGCTGCCGCGCCCCTTTCCGCGTCGGCGCTGCTTTCTCCTTCCTCGTTCTCGCAACGCGATCGCAGTGTCGCGGGCGGCCTCCAACACCAGCGCCGCGGTCGCCTCGGCAGCGCGATGAGCCAGACAGGGCAGCACGCTCGTGTAGGTGTCCGCTGTGAGCACAATGCTGGAGTGCCCGAGCATCGCCTGCACGACCTTCAAATCGTTGCCCGCAGCCAACGACAAGCTCGCCGCGCCATGCCGCAGATCGTGCAACCGGACCGGCGGCAAACCCGCCTCCACCAACAATCTCGTGAACGCGTGCGTCACATACCCCGGGCTCAACGGCCCGCCGTCCCGATTGGCGAACAGGAAACCGACCGGCTCACCACCATCACCTTGCCGCCGCTGCGATCGAAGCACCCGCAACGCCGCCACCAGGCCATGATCCAACGCCACCGTGCGCACGCTCGCCTCGGTCTTCGGCGGACACACCACCGTGCGGCCACCGCGGTCCTGGACCTGATGTGACACCTGCACCACTCCAGCATCCAGGTCGAGATCGCACCACCGCAGCCCCGCCGCCTCGCCACGCCGCAATCCGAGCAACGCCACCGCCAGATACAGCACGTACAACGGATGGCCACGGGCATGCTCCAAGAACTCGGCCGCCTGTTTCGCCGTCCACACCGCCACCGGCGGACGCTCCCCCGTAGCCCGCCAATGCGCCACCCGCGCATCCGTCCACACCACCGCACGCGGCCGCCGCCCCGAGGGCAACTCCACCAGATGCGCCGGATTCCGCTCGATCAAACTCACCCGGATCGCGCCGTTCAACGCCGCATGCAACGTGCCCCGGATCCGTACGAACGTCGCCGGCGACAACGGCCGCCGGCGCGCCGCGTTCGCCCGGACAAGCCCGACGAACATCGCCTGAACCCGCGCCACCGTCAACGACCGCAACGGCACGCTCCCCAGACACGGCTTCAGATAGTCGTCCACCTGCTGCGTGTACAGCCGACGCGTGTTGAAACTCAAGCTCTGCCTCATCTCCAGCCAAATGTCCAGCCACTGCCCCACCGTCACCGCACTCCGCCCCGGAACCACATCCCCGCCCACCAGATACGCCCGCGCCTGCTCCGCAGCCGCACGCGACCGAAACCCGCCGCGGCGCACCCGATGCCGACGACCATCCCGACCACACGACAACTCCAGCGAGAAATACCAACTCCCATGGCCCCGCTCACCCAACCGAGGACAACGCCCGCCACCCGCTTCACTTCGTGTCCTGCAACCGCACCGCTTGTACACCGCCGCTCGCCTCATCACGACCTCCTTGCCGAACACCCCAGCGTGCGCCTTCTCGTCTTAGATGACCACCAGCCTGCTGTGGATAACTGACGAATAACCCACGACGGCCCTTCCGTCGTTGAGCCTCGCGAGTACGACGCCGCGACCGTTCCGCGCAGCAGTCGACAATCTCCAAGCACTCGGCTCCTCCTGGCACTCGGAATCAGCCAATCTGGATCACCCAGGGTGTTGAGTCGATGGGCATCGGCATCACGGTTCGGCTCGGAGCGTCTCGGCGTTCGCCCGGCATATCAATGCTTCGCAGAATTGCTGGCCGAGTTCAGCCTCGCTGAAACAGTCCATAGAGCGTTATTCAAAACCCCAGGCTATTGAGAAGAAGAACAGTCCGCGCGTGGCGTCGTAGGCGTCGCGGTAGGTGGAGTAGGGGCGGCGGTAGTCGGTGTGAAGTATTCGCCAGTTTTTGAAGTGTGAGACGACTCGTTCTATGGCTGCGCGGAGGGCAGATATTTCGGCGTTACTTTCTTTGTCTCGTTTGCTGAGTTCTCCTCCTTTTGGCTTTTTTCGCGGGGTGACCAGGCTGGTGCCTTGGTAGCCTTTGTCGCCGATGCCGCCGCCGGAGTTTCGGACGATCTCAGCAATGGGTGTCTCGTCGAACGCCTTCTTGTCGTGCATTTTTCCGGGGAGTGGGTCCG
>NZ_QZFV01000138.1:0-21128 GCF_003600245.1 Amycolatopsis panacis | reverse complement strand
GAAGGGCCCCTTCACGGACTCTGAGTCCGTCAGGGGCACCCTCACGGACCCGAAACCGGTCGGGCAGCCACGGCTCTCTCTGCTGATCACGGGTCCGCGACCAACTTTGCCGGGACCCTGGACTCTGGGGTCGTGAAGGTGCCCTTCCCAGCCCTTACTGCGACGCCAGTACTCGGCGATGCCGGCCGGCGCCGTCCGGCTCCTCGGCGGCGGGTGCGAGATCGATGCGTACCATGTGGACGGTGCCGGTGAACTCGTTGTCGATCACCGGGTAGTCCTCCGTCACCGGAGTGCCGAGATCGACCCCGACATTGAGCGTCTCGTCGAACGAGAAGTAGTACGGGATGGTGCGCTCGACCCGTCCGGAAGCGTGTTTCGTACCGTCGACGGCGAGCGTCACCATGGCGCCCTTGCCGAGGCCCCCGCCGTCGTAGTCGAATTCGGCCCGGATCTCGTGCCGCCCCGCCGGTAGCGGGTTCGTGCCGCGCACGGTGTACCTTGCCATGCCGAAGTAGTTGTATACATAGGACGGACAACCGTCCACGACGTACAGTGACCACCCGCCGAACCGGCCACCCTGGGCGATCAGCACGCCTTCGGCACCGCCCTCGGGGACCTCGATCTCGGCCACGACGCTGTGCGAGCGGTTCTTCACGTTCGGCGTGGTCTCCTCGGTGCAGCGCCGCATCCCGCCGTGGTAGGTCACCGAGGTGCGGCCGCCGAGCAGATCGATCCGCCCGGCCACGGCCGGGTTCTCGCGCTCGGTCACCCGGTCGTCGAGCGGGAACACCTGGTGTTTCGCGGCTTCGATGAGGAACCGGTCCCGCAGATCCGCCAGCTTCTCCGGATGACGCGCGGCGAGGTCGCGGGCCTGGCTCCAGTCGGTGGTCAGATCGTAGAGTTCCCAGACGTCGTTCCGGAAATGCCGGTCGCGCGAGGGCACCATCTCCCACGGCACGCCGTGCCGGGTGACCGCCATCCAGCCCTCGTGGTAGATCCCGCGGTTGCCGCACATCTCGAAGTACTGCGTGTGGTGGTACTCCGGCGCGTCCGCACGGGCGAAGGTCGCCGCGAAACTGCTGCCTTCGACCGGTTGCTGCACCACCCCGTCGACGCTGTGCGGCAACGGGATCCCCGCGCATTCGGCGATCGTCGGCAGGATGTCGATCACGTGGCTGAACTGGTGGCGCAGCCCGCCGCGCTCGGCGATGCCCGCGGGCCAGTGCACGATCATCCCGTCCCGGATACCGCCGAGATGCGAGGCGACCTGTTTGGTCCACTGGAACGGGGTGTTCAGCGCGAGCGCCCATCCCGCGGGGGCGATCGGATAGCTGTGCGGCCCGCCGATCTCGTCGAGGTGACCGATCATCTCGTCCGGATCGTCGACGACGCCGTGGCCGAGCCGGTGCTCGACGATCGTCCCCTCGATGCCGCCCTCGCCGGAGGCGCCGTTGTCGCCGAGGATGTAGAGGAACAGCGTGTCGTCCAGCACGCCCAGCTCCGCGAGCGCGTCGGTGAACCGGCCGACCTGGGTGTCCGCGTGCTCGACGAAACCGGCGAAGGTCTCCATGAACCGCGTCGCGAGCCGGCGCTGGTTGTCGCTCAGCTCGTCCCAGTGCGGCACCCCGTCGGCCCAGCGGGCCAGCTCCGCGTCCTCGGCGACCACGCCGATGTGCTTCTGCCGCGCCAAAGTCCGCTTACGTTGTTCGTCCCACCCGTGGTCGAACCGGCCACGGTACTTCTCCTGCCACTCCTCGCCGACGTGGAGCGGCGCATGCCCGGCGCCGAGCGCGAGGTAGGTGAAGAACGGCCGTTCCGGGGTCAGCGTGCGCTGCGTGCGCACCCAGTCGATGGCGTGGTCGACGAGATCCTCGGACAGGTGATAGCCGTCTTCGGGACGGCGGTCCGGCTCGATCGGCGTGGTGCCCTGGTACAGCTGCGGGTACCAGTGGTTCATCTCCGCGCCCATGAAACCGTAGAACGTGTCGAAGCCCTCACCGGTCGGCCACCGATCGAACGGCCCGACCGCACTGATCTCCCGCGGCGGCGTCTGGTGCCATTTGCCGAACGCCGCGGTGCTGTAGCCGTTTCCCTGCAGCAGCTGGGCGATCGTGGCGGCACTGCGCGGCCGGAACCCGTTGTACCCGGGCGCGGCGGTGGCCATCTCGGTGGTCCCGCCCATCCCGACCGAATGGTGGTTCCGGCCGGTCATCAGCGCCTGCCGGGTCGGCGAGCACAGCGCCGTGACATGGAACCGGGTGTAGCGAAGCCCGTTGTCCGCCAAGCGATCCGCGGTCGGCATCCGGCAAGGCCCGCCGAACGCGCTCGCCGTCCCGTAGCCGAGGTCGTCGACCAGCACGACCACCACGTTCGGGGCTCCCCGCGGCGGCTCCACCGGCCCGATCGCCTGGAACGGCGCGGACTGGTCGTGCACGCTCAACGCGGTCGCGACGGGTGCCACGTGGTCCGGCCGGGGCAGGAGGTGTCGTTCGGCAGGGAACTCCGGCATACTCTTCCTCTCGTTTTCGCGTACATGTACGCCTTGTCGGCTGACCGAGTCATCGCCACCCAGCACGCCACGCGGCGAACCGGGCACCTCCCGCGGCGGGCGCGGGCAGGACCGGGCTGCGGGCCGGCGGGGGAAGGTTGTTCCATGTCAGCAGGTTCGCCGGGGGCCGGGCAATGGCCGGGCGAGACCGGATCTGGATCTGCCCGGTAGAAGATCGCTATGTCCCCAGCTCAGCCCGGGCGAGCGCGAGAAAGGCCGCGGCGGCGGGGGAGAGCGGGCCCTGTCGCCAGAGCAGTCGCCCGGACAGGATGGCCGCGGGTTCCAGCGGCACCAGCACCGCGCCCTGGCGGCCGGCTTCCTCGGCCATTGCCCGCGGCAGCAGCGCGGCTCCGGCCCCGGCCAGCACCAGCGGCACGATCATGGTGCGATGCTGGGTCTCCACCACGATCCGCGGTTCGACGTCCAATCCGGCCAGGGTGTCCTCGACGATTCGCCGGGTGGTCGTGCCGGGCGGGGTGGACACGAGGTCCAGTTCGGCCAGTTCGCGCCGCGGCAGCCGGTCGGCCTCGGTGGTGCCCGCCGGCAGAACGGCGAGGATTTCCTGGTCCGGCAGCCGCGCGGTGGCCAGCCCGCGGATTTCCGCATCGGACTCCACGAGCCCGACCTCGCTCTCCCCGTGCCGGACCTTGGTGATCACCTCGGCGTAGCTCTCCGGGGCCAGCACCCGCGCCCGGACCCGCGGATGCCGCACGCGGAACCGGCCGAGCAACGGGGCCAGCGGCTGGACGGACAGTGTGGTCTGCGCGACGATGTCCAGCGTGCCGCCGCCGAGCCCGAGCACCTCGCGCACCGACGAGCCGGCCACCCGCAGATCCCGGACGATCTGCTGCGCCGGGCCGACCAGCGCCGAACCCGCCGAGGTGAGCACGGCGCCGTGCGGCAGCCGGTGGAACAGGGACCCGCCGAGTTCGCGTTCGAGGGCGCGTACCGCGTGCGAGAGCGAAGGCTGTGCCACGTGCAATGCCCGTGCGGCATGGGTGAAACCACCGTGTTCGACCACCGCGAGGAAATACTCGATCTGCCGCCGCTCCATGGCCTCAGCCGGCCGCGGGAAGCGCCCGCCCGCGCTCGCCGGTCACGGGGCCTCCTCCAAGTTGTGCGGGAACCCTCGCATAGTGCAACGGGATCGTCGGCCCGTCAAGGATCGGCGCGGCCCGCACCTGCTGTCACGGTCACACGTTCGGGTGTCCACAGTGGTCACTGGGGTGGCAGATGGCCGAATGTGAGCGCTGAACGTCTCACCCCGTACGGCGGGCCAGCGTGGATGCCAGCTCGGTGCGGGACGGTGCTTCCAGCTTGCCGAGCAGCCGCGCGACGTGGGCCTGCACGGTCCGCCGCGGCAGGGACAGCTCGGTGGCGATGTCCGGATTGGACCGTCCGGCCGCGACCAGCGTGGCGATGCGGACTTCCAGCGGGGACAACGAATCCCAGCCGTGTCCCGGCCGGACCGGGATGAACCGCGCACCCTGCCGGACACCGAGCGGGCGCAGCCGGGCTTCCGCGTGCTCCAGGTTCCAGTGCGCGGAAAGCTCCGTGTACAGCTCCGCCGCCTCGTCGAACGCGTGGCGTGCCGAGTCCAGGTCACCGGCCTGGGCGAGCAGTACCGAGGCGTCTTCCAGCGCGCTCGCCAGCTCGGGTTTCCGGCCCACCGCACGGAAGTGCTCGGCGGACTTCAGTACCGGCACCGGATCGCCGTCGATCAGGCCGCGGCACCACTGGGTGGCGGCGAAGGCCCGCGCGTGATCGATCTCCTTCGCGGACTCCTCCTCGCACACGGCAAGCGCGCGTTCGGCGCGGGTACGGTCCCCGGTCGCCAAGGCCAGCTGCACGAAGAAGGGCAGCCACTGATGCCGCAACATCATCTGCGCGTAAGTGGGATTCAGGATCGGTTCGAGGACCGAGAGCGCCTTTTCTCGCTCGCCCCGCTGGAACGCGACGAGTCCGTGCGCGGCCATCAGGAAGTCGAAACTCTCCCGTTCGGCGCCGGTGGCGGGTGCGTACGCTTCGGCCGCGTCGAGGTGCGCGACGGCCTGGGTGCGGTCACCACGGCGTGCGGCGATCAGTGACGCGACCCCGTGCAGCAGCAACGCCGCGGCCCCCGGCTCGCGCAGGCCGTAGTAGGTGATCGCCGGACCGTCTTCGGTGACGGTGTCCAGCTCCACCAGCGCTTCGTCCCATCGGCCTTCCCAGTAGCGGTGCACCGCCACCGAGACCTGCAGGCCGACCGGCAGCGAATGCCGCAGCGCGATCTCGCCTGCCTCGCGCAGGGTGTGGTCGGCGTCCTCCAGCCGGTCGAGGTTCTGCAGGGTGAACACGCGGTTGTCGAGCAGATCCAGCCGTAGATCGGCCAGCTCGCGCTCATCCCCGACCACGGCCACGGCCTGGTCGATGTGCGCCAGCGCGCTCGCGTGGTGCCGTCGCACCGAATCGACCAGCCACAGCGTCTGCAGCGCGTGGGCGGTGAGGTAGGGGTCGCCGTCCGCCTCGGCCCGCGCCCGGTGCGCGCTGGCCTCCGCGCGTTCGAGATCGTCGAGCCCGCCGCGGCGGAAGTTCGCCAGCAGGTGGCGATGCCGGACCCGCCACAGCTCCGGTACCCGGGGGTCGTCCGAGGCCTCGCCGAGCGTCTCCACGGCCAGCCGGACCTCGCCGCGGCGGAACCGCATGGCGGCCAGCACGTGCCGCATCTCCTCGGCGTTCTCCGGGTCCCGGGCCACCGCGAGCGCCTGCAGCGCCAGCTCCTCCGGCGCGCGTTCGAGCCGGAACAGCACCTTCACCAGCGCCACCAGCAGCGCTTCCCGGCGCGGATCGTCCTCGGCGCAGGAGTCCAGCGCCCGCTCCAGCAGCTCCACCGCGATCAGCGGGGCCCGGTTGGACACCGCCGCCTGGTTGGTCACCAGCCAGTCCAGTGCCCATTCGTCCACAGTGGAGTGTGCGGCGGCGAGCTGCTCGGCCACCCGCTTCACCGGCGCGTCGATCCGGGCCAGTGCCTCGGCCGCCTGCCGGTGCAGCGCCGCACGGGTACCCGACAGCAGCCGGTTGTACAACGCCTGGCGCAGCAGCGGATGCCGGAACGCCAGGTGGGTACCGGTGTCGATCAGGACGTTCCCGGACACCGCCTCTTCGAGCGGGCCGAGCAGATCCGAGGGCCGCCGGTCGAGGACCGCGGCGATGTCGCCGACCGCGAACTCCATGCCGAGCAGGGCACCCCAGCACAGCACGTCCTGCGTCTCGGCCGGCAGGAAGTCCAGCCGCCGGTCCACCGCGGCCAGCAGGGAATGCGGCACCTCGAACTCGGCCGGATCGTCCACCTCGGCCCGGTCCCTGGCCAGCACGACCGCTCCCGCGCGGACCAGCACGTCCATCATTTCCCTGACATACAAGGGATTCCCGGCGGCTCGCGCGGCGAGCTCGCGCAACCCCGGCCCGGGCTCGGCGCCGACCAGCCGGGCGACCAGCCGGGCCACGTCGGTGCCGTCGAGCGGGGTGAGGTCCAGCACCAGCCCGGCCCGCGCCTCGACGCCGTGGCGCAGCTGGGCCACCTCCGGGCGGTCCGGCGCGGACCGCGTGGCCGCGACCAGCAGCAGCGGCAGCTGCCGGGTGGCGGCGCACAGCCGATGCCAGACCAGCAGGCTCGATTCGTCGGCCCACTGCAGATCGTCGACCACCAGCACCATCGGGGCCTGCGCGCACAGCTCATCCACCAGCGACAGCAGCCGGTCCACCGCGCCGAGCACCGGATCGCCGGTGCCCCAGGTGCGCCGGGCCGGTTCGCCGCCGAGTTCGTGGGCCACGCGGGCGCGCCGCGGATCCGGTGAGAGAGGGTCGATGGCCAGGCATTCCAGCATGACCTGCAACGGAAATCGGGTGCTCAGCTCCTCCGCGGCGACCCAGGCCAGCTGCAGGCCGGCCACGTCCGGCTCGTCGAAGGCCATCGCGAGCAGCTCCGATTTGCCGATGCCCGCGTCGCCCTCGATCCACACCGCCCGGCCGCGGCCTTCCCGGACCTGCGTGAGCAGCTCCCGTAGCTGCGCGACCTCGTTCGCCCGGCCGAGCAGCGGATCGCTTTCGGCACGCCGGGCCCGCGGTGCGGGTGCGATCGGCGGCGCCGGCTTCGGGCGCTTGGGCAGGTTCAGCGACGGATCCTCGGCGAGCACCCGCTGGTGCAGCTCGCGCAGCTGTGGCCCGGGTTCCACCCCGAGTTCGGCGCGCAACGTGCTGCGCGCTTCACGGAACACGTCGAGTGCGTCGGAATGCCGGCCGCTGCGGTAGAGCGCGAGCATCAGCGATTCGCGCAAGGATTCGCGCAGCGGATGGTCGCTGGTGAGCACCGCCAGCTCCGCGATCAGGTCCTGGTGCCCGCCCAGCTCCAGCACGCTCCGCGCACGCTGCTCGACGGTGCTCAGCCGCAGCTCCGCCAGACGCTCGCGATGCCGCTCGGCGAACTCGCCGGGGACGCCGGACAGCGCTTCGCCGTGCCACAGCAGGAGTGCGGCATCGAACCCGGCCACCGCGCGTTCGTGGGCACCGGCCGCGGCGTCCTGCTGCGCGCGTTCCCGGTGCCGCTGGAACACCGCTTCGTCCAGCGCCTCCGGCGTGAGGTCCAGCGAATAGCCCGCGGCCTCCGACACCAGCACGGTCGAGGCGGCCCAGCGGGTGCGCTCCGGCTCCAGCGCGCGGCGCAACCCGGAGATGTAGGTGTGCACACTGCCTTCGACACTGGCCGGCGGCGAATCACCCCACACCCCGGCGATCAGCTCGGGACGGGGAACACTGCGCCCGGTGGCGGTCGCGAGCATCGCGAAAATGGCACGCTGACGGGCCGGCCCGAGAGTGATCTCGGCCGCGCCGCGCCAAGCTCGCAGCGGACCGAGCACGTTCACTCGCAGACCGCTGTGCCCGTCCCCTGGCATGTCGTTCCATTCGACGTACCGACCCGACTGTCCCCGTGAGTTTACGGGCGGAGATCTTCTTCCGGCATCGTACGCAAGGCGGGTTTACGATCGTTCACTCCCCGGCGACCGCCCGCGGGCGGACCGGATTCGCCCGGCGGATCCGCCGGATGCCGTAGGGCCGCATCCGGGCCTCGGCCCGGCGTACGTCCCACACCGCGCCGAGGGTGGTGTAGCTGGTGAGCGCGGTGAAGAACGCGGTGCGTGCCTCGTCGAACCGCTGGTACTCGGCCAGCAGGATCGCCGCGTCCTCGTTGGCTCTGGCCTGCTTGAGCACCCGCCCGGTCGATTCGTAGTGCGCGGCGGCACCGCGGATCGCGTCCGGATCGGCGGTGACCAGGCCGCGGCAATGCGCGGTGGCCGCGACGTGCGCGGGCGGGGTGTCCAGGCCGGTCGCGTCCCCCATCGCCCGCAGTGCTTGGAAGGCCAGCTGCTGATCACCGATCTGCATGGCCAGCCGGGCCACGTCGGGCAGCCACTGCTGCCGCGCCGAAGGCGGATAGTTCTGTTCCAGCAACGGCTGCAGCTCGGCCAGCGCGCGCTCCGGCCCGTGCTCCAGCTCGGCCAGCTGCGCCCGGGCGGCCAGCAGATAGTCCCCGCCGTTGGGCTCCAGATCGCGTGGCCACTGCTGGCGTGCGGCGGCTTCGAGGTGTTCGCGCGCGGTCTCGGCATCGTCGCGGTGACTGGCGATCAGCGCGCCGACACCGTGCACCAGCAACGCCGAACCGGGACTGCGCAACACATACGACGCGGTCTCCGCGCCACCGCGGATCACCGTGTCCAATTCGGCCAGTGCGTCCTGCCAGTGTCCGCGCCAGTAGTAGTGCACGGCGCCGGCCAGATGCATCTCGCCCGGTACCGCGCGGACCGCGGCGAGCCGGCGGGCGGTGCTCAACGGCTCGGCGGTGTCGTCGAGACCGTCCAGCACCCCCAGCTCGGACAGATCCGGCTCGGTCGACGAACCTTCGGTGGCGAGCCGTTCGATGGTCGCGCGCAGCGTTTCGTGCCTGCCGCGCCACATCTCCGGCACGCGCGGGTCCGCGAGTGTGCGCCGGACCTCTTCGGCCGCTTCGGCGAATTCTCCGCGGCGGTAATAGATGTAGGCGAGGATCCAGCGCATCTCGGCGGCCTGCCTGCTGTCGCTGGTGCGCGCCACCACCGAGCGCGCCTCCGACTCCGGCTCGCGGCCGAGCCAGAACAGCAGCCGGGCCAGCGTCGCGGTGAGCGGCTCCCGGGCCTGCGGGGGCAGCGTCGCGTGCGCGACCACGTTCTTGAGCAGATCCACCGCCATCCGCGGGGCCTGTGCGGCGACCTCGCCGATGTGGTTGAGCAGCCAGCCGGTGACCCAGCCGTCGACCAGGCCGGGCGCCGCGACCAGCTGCTCGGCCACCCGCTGGGTGGAGGCACCCGCACCGTGGAAGGCCTCGGCGAGCTGCCGGTGCAGGGCGACGCGCATCGCGGCCGGGGTCTTTTCGTACAGCACCTGGCGCAGCAGCGGATGCCGGAAGGCGAGCAGCTCGCCGGACTCGGTCAGCACCCCCGCGGCCAGTGCCTCCTCCACCGCGCCGACCAGCGAGGTGGCCGCGCGCTCGGTGGCGATCGCGATGTCGGCGAGGGAGAACTCCTTGCCCAGCAACGCCGCCCAGCGCAGCACGTCGCGGGTGCCGCTGGCGAGGAAGCTGAGGTAGAGGGTGACCTTTGAGCCGAGCGGCGAGGGGATGGTCCGGCAGGCGCTCCCGTCCACCATCGCCTGCGAGCCGTCCAGCAGGATCATCTGGTTGATCAGCAGGGTCTCGACGAGTTCCTTGGCGTAGCGCGGATTCCCGGCCGCGTGGGAGATCAGCAGGGACAGCGTCCGGCCGGGCGGCGCGCCGGCGAGTTCGCCGGCCAGCTGTGCGATCGCCGCCTCCGGCAGCGGCCCGAGCGGCAGCACCGTGGTGCCCTCCGCGCCGAGTTCCCCCCGCAGCGCGTCCAGCCCCGGCGGCCGCGGGATCGGCCGGCACGCGCCGATCAGCAGCAACGGCAGCCGCCGGGTCTCGCGCGCGAGATGCCGCCACACCCGCAGCGTGGCCTCGTCGGCCCACTGCAGATCGTCGACCACCAGCACCAGCGGCTCGTCCGCGCACAGCTCGCGGATCAGCCCGAGCAGCCCGTCCGCCGGATCGAGGCCGGAGTCCTCGGCCAGCGCCAAGGCCAGCTCGGCGCGGCGCAGATCCGAGGCCCGCGGGTGCACGCCCAGCGCGTCGAGCAACGGGCGCAGCGCGAATCGCTGGTCCAGCGCGTCCGCCGCGGCGAACAGCGGTTTGCCGCCCTCGCGCTGGGCCAGTTCGAGGGTCTCCGCGAGCAGCGCGGTCTTGCCGATGCCCGGTTCGCCCTCGATCCAGATCGACCGGCCGAGCCCGCCCGCCAGCCCGGCGACCGCCTCCTGCAGCTGGTGCATCTCCTCCGCGCGCCCGGCGAAGACGGCCGGGCGCGGCGGCAGCACCGGCACCGGGAACCGGGGCACCCGCGCCGGCGTGCTCCGCTCGGGTGCCGCGCTGATCGCCGGGGGCCGCCCGGCGATCAGCTGCTCGTACCGGTCGCGCAGGGCCGGGCCGGGCTCGGTGCCGGAGGCCTCGATCAGGCGGTCGCGCAGCCCGGTGTAGACCGACAGCGCCTCGTCCCGGCGGCCGGCCAGGTGGAGTGCTCGCATGAGCACTCCGTGCAGAGGCTCCCGCAGGGGATGCTCAGTTGCGAGCGCGCTCAGTCCGGGCACCAGCCCGGCGTGCTCGCCGCTGTCCAGCGACACTTCCGCCCGCCGCTCGACGGTGCTCAGCTGCAGTTCTTCCAGGCGCGCGCGGTGCGAGGCGGCGTACGGGCCGGGCAGCCCTTCCAGCGGGGTTCCCCGCCACAGACCGAGCGCCTCGTCGAGCTGCTCCCTGGCCGCGCTCGGCCGCCCCTCGGCGAACAGCCGCTGGGCCTGCTCCCGCAGCGACTCGAAGCGGTGCACGTCGACGTTCGCCGGGTCGATCCGCAGCGTGTAGCCGGAACCGACGGAGGCCAGCAGCCGGGAACCGGTGCCCTTGGCGCGGTCGGGTTCGAGCACCCGGCGCAGCCCGGAGATATAGGTGTAGATACTGCCCTGCGCGCTGGCCGGGGGAGCGTCGCCCCAGACCGCGTCGATCAGCTCTTCCCGGGAGACACTGCGGCCGTTGGCCAGTGCGAGCACGGCGAACACTGTTCTACGATGGGCTGACCCGAGGTCGACTCGCTCGTCTCCCCGCCAGGCCCGGACCGGTCCGAGCAGCTGGATGTCCGGCGCGGGGACGCCGTCCGCTGCCGACATCGGTCTCCCTTCGCGCGCCGGCGAATCGTCCGGCGCTGGATGTCTCTGATGAGCTTACGCCCGAATCGGTGACGTGGCGGAGCGCACCCGGGTTGCTCGCACCATCGTGCGACTGATCGTTCGAGCGGCTCATCGGCGCGGTCACTCCGGGCCATTGTTCCGGCGCCCGGTGTCCGCCGACCGGCGCAACGGCGAACGCCGGGCGAACCAGTCGCCCGCCGGGGCCGAGGATCGGCAGGCAGTGATCCGCGAAAAACGGGCAGCGCGGCCGGTGGCCGGTCGCCGCGTACCCGTCGGCTCGGGCAGCCTCGGTACCGCGCCTGTGCTGGAAACCTCCTGTGCGGGCAGGGTTTTGGTTGGTGAGGAGTGTGTGGTGGACTCGGTGCCTCCCCGGCCGCGGCCGGCGAGCCTGCGTGGTGCGGCGGTCCGCTTCGCCCATGCGATCGATTCCGCGAACGCCTGCCTGCGCCCGGTGAACGGCGCGATGGCCGGCCTGCAGGCCTGCTGGCGGGGCGAGGGCTCGGTGCGGTTCGGGCAGGCGATGAGCGACTGGGAACGGGAGTTCGAGCTGATCCTGGACCGGCTCGGCAATATCCGCGAACTCGTCACGACCTCCGACGTGCGCTCAGATGAGCGCTCGCGTGGGCGATGAGCGGCGAGCTTTCCGACTTTCGTCGTGCCGACGAGATCCTGACGCGGATGGGCGAGACGACCCGCGGGATCCGCGCGCTGCTGACCGAACTGGAATCGGCCGTGGAGGGCGAGCTGGGCGGCTGGCCGCCGGAAGTCGTGGCCCGCTACCGGGCGGCGCGGCGGGACTGGGACGGAGCCGTGCGGCGGATGCCGGAGTGCCTGGACCGGGCTCGGCAAGCCGTCTGGGAGATCGCCGATGAAGACTCGGATAGAGGGCATTGACCTGCGCGAACGCGCCGTCGCGCGGCGATCTGCAGACCTGCTGGGCGGGGCTGGAGAGAAAACGTGAAGTCGGGCCCGTCAGACTTTGACCCGTCAACATGCAGTGGCGGTAGGAGTTGTCGTGAAGCTGGTCAAGGTCGCAGTCCTCGCTACGGATCCGATCACCCGTGCCGGTGCGGTGAGCCTGCTGGGCACGCGTCCGGAGCTTCGCGTCCTGCCCGAGGACACCGCTTCGGCGGCCGACGTGGTCCTCGTGATGGAGGAGCACGTGACCGACCGGGTGCTGTCCCGGGTCAAGGAGCTGGCACTGGAGTCCGACCGGATGACCGGGCCGGATCTGGTGATCGTCGCCGACCACTTCCGGGAGAGCGACCTGATGACCGCGATCGAGTGCGGGGTCGTGGCGATCCTGCCCCGGCGCGAGACCGGCGGTGCCGAGCTGGTGTCGGCGGTGCTCGCCGCGGGCGACGGCACGGCGAGCCTGCCGCCGCGGCTGCAGGGCGCGCTGCTGAGCCAGGTCCAGCGGATGCGCCGCGACGTGCTGGAGCCCAACGGGCTGACGCTGTCCGGGCTGGCCTCGCGGGAATGCGACGTGCTGCGCCTGGTCGCGGAGGGCTACGGCACCGAGGAGATCGCGTCGAAGCTCTGCTACTCGGAGCGGACCGTGAAGAACGTGCTGTACGGCCTGATGACCCGCTGTGGTCTGAACAACCGGGCCCACGCGGTCGCCTACGCCTTGCGCGCGGGCGCCATCTGAGCTGCTCCGCGGGTGCGGCGACCGGCGCGGAGCCGCCGCCCCCGCGGAGTCTTGCCCGGCGCTAGGGTTGGCCGATGGTGCTGACAGCGGTGGAGATCGCCCGCGGAGTGCGGGCCGGGCAACTGGATCCGGTGCAGGTCACCGAAAACGCGCTCGCGCGCATCGCCGCCGCCGATCCGGTGGTCGGCGCGTTCCGGCGGGTGCGGGCCGAGCAGGCCCGCGCGGAGGCGGCCGAAATCGCCGCCCGGCCGGACCTCGCGCGGCTGCCGTTGGCCGGAGTTCCGGTCGCGGTCAAGGACGTCACCGCCGTCGCGGGGGAATTCGCGGCCTGGGGTTCGATCGCCGGGCCACACGCGCCTGCCACCGCGGACGGGGTCATCGCGGCTCGGCTGCGCGCGGCCGGTGCGGTGCTCGTCGGTCTCACCCGCGTTCCGGAGCTGTGCATCTTCCCGATGACCGACGACCCGGACGGGGTCGCCCGCAACCCGCGTGAGCCCGCGTTCAGCGCGGGTGGTTCCTCCGGTGGCAGCGCGGCCGCGGTCGCCGCCGGGCTGGTGCCGATCGCGCACGGAACGGACGGGCTAGGCTCGATCCGGCTGCCGGCGGCGATGTGCGGGCTGGTGGGGCTCAAACCCGGCCGCGGCGTGGTGCGCGAGCCGGAAGAGGGCTGGTTCGGCATGTCCGTGCACGGTCCGATCGCGACCACTCCGGCGGACGCTGCGCTGTTGCTTTCCGTACTGGCCGAACGTCCGGAGTGGGCAGCTGTCACCGAACCCGGCCCACAGCGGATCGCGGTGTCCACGCAGGTGCCCTTCACACACGCGCCACTGCCTCGGCCGCTCGGCGCCGCAGTCGCTCAAGCTGCCGGTCTACTGGAGACCGCGGGACACTCGATTGCCGACGCCACCCCGAAGTACCCACTGTCGACGCTGACCGCCATGCTGGCGCGCTGGTTCGCCGGACCGGCCGTACAGGCCGTCGACGAAGGATTCGACCTCGCCAGGCTGCAACCACGCACTCGCACGCACGTACGGGTGGGCAAGGTGACCGCGCGCTGGGTACGCGAGAGTTCCCGTGTGAAGTGGCTTTCGATCGCCGAAGCCTTCTTCGCCGAGCACGACGTGCTGATGACCCCCGCGCTGGGCACCTTGCCGCCGAAGGCCCGTCGCTGGCACCGCCGCGGGTGGCCGGCAGCGGCATTGCCCGCCACGCGCGTGGCGGGGTTCACCGGCATGTGGAACCTGGCCGGCTACCCGGCGATCACCGTGCCGATCGGCCGCCACCCGTCGTACGACCTCGCCACCTGTGTGCAGCTGGTGGCCGCCCCGGGCGGAGAGCCGCTGCTGCTGGGACTGGCCGCCGCACTGGAGGCGGCGAATCCCTGGCCGCGGACGGTCTGACCGCCTCGGTGCCGGTTCGCCCGCTGACCGGTTCGGCCCGAACGGCCGGATCAGGGCTTGGGTTTCCCCGTTGCCTGCCGCTGCGACGCACCCTGAACGTTGCCGTTTTCCTTGGTGCCGTTGGCATTCGGCGTACCGCCGTTGCCTGCGGGCCTGGGCGAGGACGGCTGAACCGGCTTGGCTGCCGGGGCCGTCGGGGACTCCACCTCGGCAGGCTCCGCCTTCGCGCGAGGAGACCCCGGTTCGTCGCCACCGACCAGCCTCGCCGCGGACGGGATCACCTTCTCCGCGGGCAGAGCGGTCAACAGGCCTTCGCTGCGGCCGAGCACCTCGTCCGCCATCGCCAGATTCTTGCGGGCCTGCTCGCGGATCTCGGCCAGGCGTTCGACCTTGCGGGTCGCCGCCGTGGTGCGCTGCGCGGCCTGCGTGGTGGCTTCGTCGAGCCGCCGCTTGGCCTCGGCGGTGGCCTCCTCGACGCGGCGGGTCGCCTCCGCGGTCGCCTCGGCGATCCGGCGCTCGGCCTGGTTCTTGCTCGCCGTGCGCTGATCGGCGATCAGCTTCTCGTGCGCGGCGCGCTCCGAGGTGATCTTCGTGTCGAAGTCACGCTCGATCTTGCGGCGCTTGCGCTCGGCCTCGGTGTCGAGCAGTTCCCGGCGCTGCGCCGCCTCGACGGTGAGCCGCTGCACCTCGGCGCGGGTCTGGTTGAGCGCCGACTCGTGCTCCGAGTGCAATGCCTCGGCCTGCTTGTCCAGCTCCTCGACCAGCCGGTGGTAGCGCTCCCGCAGCTTCGTCGACGCCTCGGTGGAGGAGGCCCAGTGCTTCTCCGCGGCCACCTGCGCCCGCTGGGTCACCTCTTCGGCCCGCGCGTGCGCGAGCTGGACGGTGCGCTGCATGCGCTCGTCCAGATCCTCCAGCCGCTCCGGTGGCTTCAGCAGCTCGTCTACGCGGGACTTCAGCTTGCCGACCTCGGCACGGGCCGACTCCAGCTCCCTGGACAGCGTGGCGATCTGGGTCGCAGCCGCCTCGCGGTCGCCGATCAGCCGGCGCACCTGCGCCTCGAGCTGATCGAGGTACTGACGCACCTCGGTGCGGTCGAAGCCGCGCCACGCTTCGGTGTACTCGCGGCGCAGGGGCAGGAGGCCGGCCGGGAGGCCATTGTCTCGCTCGGGAACCATGTCCACGACCGTACCCGCGCACACGGTGTCGTCGCCGTCAGGAGTGGTGATTCACTGCCCGGCCGCCGCGGTGATCGCCGGAACGGCCGTATCCGGCCTTCACCAGTGGAAGCCGCGGGAGAGCCGGGCGAGCGCGGTGGCCGCGCGGGACAGGTGTAGCTCACCCCGGCCGATCTTCAGCCGCCCGGTGCCGCCCGCCGCGGTGGAGTCCGGGAAGATCCGGAAACCCTGGTAGGCGATCGCATCGGTCAGCCCGGGAGCGAGCGCGTAGGTCAGCCCGATCGCCTGCCCGGCGGGCGTGCCGATGTGCTTCGGCCGCTCGACGAGCGCCTTGAGCACCATGTCCGCGGCCTGCTCCGGGGACTTGGTGGGAAACGCGTCGTAGATCTTCGTCGGCCGGATCATCGGCGTGCGCACGAGCGGCATGTGGATGGTGGTGAAGGTAATACCGTCGCCGTGCGTTTCGGTGGCCGCGATCCGGGAGAAGTAGTCCAGCGCGGCCTTCGACGCGGCATAGGCGGAGAACCGCGGTGCGATGCCCTGCACCCCGATCGACGAGACGTTCACGATGTGCCCGAACTTCCGCTCCGACATGTGCGGCAGGACCGCCAGGATCAGCCGGACCGCGCCGAAGTAGTTGATCGCCATCGCACGCTCGTAGTCGTGCATCCGGTCGTAGGACAGCTTGATGGACCGGCGGATCGAGCGGCCGGCGTTGTTCACCAGCATGTCGATGCGGCCGTGCTCGGCCAGCATCGCGTCCACCGCCTTGTGCACCGAGTCCCCGTCGGTCAGGTCGGCCGGGTACACCGAGGCCGTGCCACCCGCCGAGATGATCTCGTCGCGCACTTCCTCCAGCTCGTGCTGCCTGCGCGCGACCAGCAGCGGAACCCCGCCCGCGGCGGCGACTTTGAGCGCGGCAGCACGCCCGATGCCCGACGACGCACCGGTGATGATCACGCGCCGGCCGTCCAGCTCCCCGCGCGGACCGTGCTTGCGGGCCCGGAACGGGTCGAGGTGCTCGCGCCAGTGCCGCCACAGCGTGGCCGCGTAGTCTTCGAGCCGCGGCACCTCGACGCCCTTGCCCGCCAATGCTTTTCGGGTCTCCGCGGACGCGAAGACCGAGGGGAAGGCCATCGTCTCCAGCAGCACCGGCGGGATGCCCAGCCGCTCCAGCACCGCGTCACGCGCGATCGTGAAGCCCGGGATGTGCTCGCTGAGCTTCACCAGCCCGAGGATGCCCTTCGACACCGATTCGCCGAGCTGCGCGGTGATCGTCGGCGCCCCGGCGGCGCGGGCGAACGCGTTGTACACCGAAACCACCGGCTGCGGCTCGGGGTTGACCAGGTGGAAGGCCCGCCCGTCCAGCCCGTCCGTGGTGACCAGCTCCAGCAGCGCGCTCGCCACATAGTCCACCGGCACCACGTTGGTGTCGCCCAGATCCGGGCCGACGACCGGCAGATCGGGCAGCCCGGCCAGCCTGCTGATCGCCGGGAACAGGTAGTAGGGACCGTCGACCTTGTCCATCTCGCCGGTCCGGGAGTCACCGACCACCACGGCGGGCCGGTAGATCCGCCACGGCACCTCGGCCTGCTCGCGGACCAGCTTCTCGGACTCGAACTTGGTCCGGTGATACGGCGTGATCAGCCGCTGGCCCACGTCGAACATGTCCTCGGTGAACAGTCCTTCGTGGTCCCCGGCCACAGCCACCGAGGACACGTGGTGCAGCGTGCCCGCGCTCAGGTCCGCGGCCAGTTCCAGGACGTGCTGCGTACCGTCCACATTGGCCCGGATGCTGGACTCGTCGTCCGCGGTGAGGTCGTAGAGCGCGGCGAGGTGCACCACGTGGTCCACTCCGCGCAGGGTTTCGCGGTCCGCCTCGGACACGCCCAGCATCGGCTCGCCGAGATCGCCGCCGACCAGCGTGACGCGCTCCGCGTGCGGCCAGTCGTCCACCAGCGCGGCCAGTTTGGCCCGCGAACCGGGCCGCACCACGAGCGCCACCCGCGCCACGTCCGGGCGGGCGAGCAGCCGCCGGGTGAACTGGCGGCCGATCAGCCCGGTCGCACCGGTCACCAAGAACGTCGCCATCTGTCTCACCCTCCGCCGTGCGCCGCTGGACCCCTAGCGCATTGTGCTGCATGGCAGCCGTACCGGCCACCGTCCGCCCGGCTATGTTACTCGCTGGTAACCAGGCGATCGCCGCAGGGGTGAGTCAGGCCGGGTCGGCGATCACGACCCGGTTCTCCTCGTAGCCGTCGTTCCCGCCGACCCAGCGGCCACCGCAGGTCACCAGCACCACCCGGTGCGGGCCGGCTTGGCCGAACAACTCGTCCGCGCGGGCGGCCAGATCGTTCTTGTGCACCGTGATCAGCTGCGAGATCCGGTACCGGGTGGTCTTGCCCGCACTGTCCACAATGGTCACCACCCCGCCGATGCGCCCGGCCCACAACTCCGCGAACGGCCCGGTCGCACCCCGCCAGTTCACGTGCCCGGCGAACACGCTGGCGCCGCTGACCGCGGTCAGCTCGGCACCCCACCAGGCGGCCTGGCCGATGTTCGAGGGCACCGGAAGCGTGTTGCCCGGCCCGAGTCCCTGCCGCACCATCGCCGCGGTGCCACCGCCGGGCAGCCGGATCGTGCCCGGCCGCTGCGGTTCCGGCTGCCGATGCTCGGCAGGCGCCGCGGGCGGCGGGGCGGCGGCGGGGGTGCCGGGCGGGGCACTGGACGCGGGAGCCGGCGACGCCGGTGGTGGCGCGGCCGCCTCGGGTGCCCCGGCGAGCGGGGCGAGTGCGCCGGGGGCCGGGATCGCACTCCCGGCCACCGCCGTCGTCGGCGGTGAGGTGATCACCACTGTGGCGAACTCCACCGCCAGCACACTCGCCGCGCCGAGCACGAAGCCGGCGACCAGCCTGCCCTTACCTGTCATGCCTTGCCCGTCCTGCCGCTCCTTGCTACCGCCGTGCCGAACGCCGGGCGAAGAACCCGACCAGGCCCGAACCGAGCAGCACCAGCGCGCCGAGGCCGGCCACACCGGGCACCGAGAAGGTGGTCTCGGTCGAGCCCTTGGCCATGGCCACCGGCTGGTCCCCGGCGGGGATCGCGTGGGGCACCTCGTTCGGGGTGTTGGCCAGCGCGAGCGACAGCGTGCCGCCCGGCTCCAGAGAACCACACTCGGTCGGCGGGTTGTTCGGGTCGAAGGCGTTGGTGTAGCCCGGCGGCGCATTCACCTCGACGACGCAAACCTCTTGCGGGGCAAGGAGATTCTCCACGGTGGCCACGCCCTCCTCGCCGTTCGTGGTGACCACGACCGGCTTCCCGTCCGGGCCGTTGAGCGGCTTGCCGTCCTGGCCGGTGGCCGCGCTCTTGCGGTCCTTGCCGGTCACCCGCAGCGTCGCGCCGCCGATACCCTTGCCGGTCTTGGCGTCCTTTTTGGCGATCTGCACCTTGCCCGGCTTGGCGATCGCGACCGTGCCGGTGGCGGTCAGCGTCTTCTCGCCGCCGGTGGAGACCACCTTCTGGATCCCGTCGTCGAGCGGCTTCTGCACGTACGGCCGGTCGGCGGGCGCGGACATCGCGGCGACCAGCTTCGGCTGGGCACCGGTGGGCGTGAGCTTCACGGTGACCTTGCCCTCGGCGTCGGTCTTCACCGTCGTCTCGGTCTTCGCCGCCTGGGTGGCCGAGCTGCCGCCGTTGCCGGTCTGCTTCGCGTCGCCGGCGCCGCTGCTGGTCTCTTTCGCGTCGCTGTCGCTGGTCTGTTTGGCGTCCTTGCCGCTGCTGTCGGTCTTCTTCGCGTCGCTCGAATCGCTGTCGATGGACGCGTCCGTCGCGGTGAGCTTCACCGGGACATCGGCGACGCCGGTGCCCTTCGCGTTCTTGACCGTGACGGTCCAGCTCGCCGGTGCGTCGAGATGCTGCGGGTCCTTCGGCCCGGCCATCGAGGCCGTCCACGGGCCGCGGTTGGCTTCCGCGTCTGCGGTCAGCTTGGCCACGTCCGCGTACGCGCCGGGAGCCTGCTCCTTGAGCTTGTCCAGGTGGTACGTCGCGTCGTAGCCGATCTTTTCGGCGGGCAGCGACTTGTCCAGGTCTTTGTCGCTTCGCGGCTTCGAAGTCCACGAATGCAGCAGGTGCGCCAGCGCCGCGGCCTGGTCCGCGTCAGTCGTGTTGCCGTAGCGGAGCAGCAGGTACGAGATGTTGGCCGCTTCGTCCGCGGGCAGCTTCGTGCCCCACTTCGTGAGCAGCTCGTCGCCCGGCTTGTACTCCTGGTTCGAGTCCGGCGCTTTCAGCTGGAAGCTGACGCAGAACACGTTCTTGCCGCCGACGACGTATGAGCCCAGCCAGTTGAACTCGGGTGTGTGCGACGCGAACGGCTGCCCGGGCGTTACTTTGTACCCGACGCCTGGCTGGACGTTGCGCGGGGTGTCGGCCACAGCCGGTGTGGTGCCGACCGCGGTCACGGAGAGCGCGCCGAGCATCGCCGTGGCGACCAGCCCGGAGACCGCGCGCATCCGAGCACGCGGGCGTGAGATCCACCCCATGGTGTGTTGACTCCTTTAACGGCCCACGGCGACGTCCGGTTCGACGTTTTCGCAGGTCACCCGATCGAATAACTCCCTGGCACGCGTTCGGTTACTTTTCGAACACGCGATGTGCAGGTTCTCGGGTGACCGCCAGTGTTGTCTAGGGGCCATCGGGTGAACTGCGCTCAGCGGTCGTGAGCTGCGTCGCTTACCGTGGGGTATGGGGTCCGGTCCCCACTTCCAGGTGATGGGTAAAGTCACCTTTACCGATGGGAACCAGCCGCCCCGCATGGTCGTTGAGCCCGATGCATGGTGCCAGTAAGTCCAGGAGGACAGGTGCGATCCACTAGCAACCCGGCGTTCCGCAATCTGCCGCGTGACGCGTCCGCGCGCGGGCAGTACGGGCCGAATGTCGGCTTCGAGCAGCCTTACGGCGCTCCGCAGGGCCAGGGCGGTGTGCCGGGGTACGGCCCCGGCCGGCCGGGCACGGCTTCGGCCGACCGCCCGATGACCGTCGACGACGTGGTGATCAAGACCGGGCTTTCGCTCGCGGTCGCGCTGGTGACCGGCGTGCTCACCGCGATCTGGGCGCAGTCCCAGCTCGTGGTCGACGGCGCGGGCCGGGTCAGCGGGATGAGCGGGGTGCTGCTCGGCGCGCTCATCGGCGGCCTGCTCGTCGGGCTGGTCAGCTCACTGGTGATCATCTTCCGGCGCAAGCCGAGCGGACCGCTCACGCTGGTGTACGCGGGTGCCGAAGGGGTGTTCCTCGGTGCGCTGAGCGGGCTGTTCGAACTGTTCCTGCCGGGCATCGCGCTGCAGGCCTTGATCGGTACCGCGGGTGTGTTCATCGCGATGCTGGTGGTCTACAAGACCGGCGCGGTGAAGGTCACGCCGAAGCTGACCAAGTGGATCATCGGCGCGGCCGCTGGCGTCGCCATCCTGATGCTGGTCAACCTGCTCACCGCGGTGTTCTTCGGCTTCAACCCGCTGCGCGACGGCAGCCCGCTCTCGATCGTGTTCAGCCTCGTGGTGATCGGCATCGCCGCGTTCAGCTTCCTGCTCGACTTCGACCAGGCCGACCGGATGATCCGCGCCGGGATGCCCTCCCAGTGGGCCTGGTACGCCGCGTTCGGCCTGATGACCACGCTGGTCTGGCTGTACCTGGAAATCCTGCGGCTGTTGTCCTACCTGCGCGAGTAACGCTCGCCGGGTTCCCGAGAGAAGGCGCTCCGTGCTGCACGGGGCGCCTTTTCGTTCGTCCAGGCGGTTTCGTCGCATTCCGTGGGACGGGCTGCGAGCGCCGTACCGGCGGTCCTGCCGTGCGCCCGCTTTCCCGGGAAATCCCCACGGACGACCAGGAGCCCCGGCGGCCGTCGAACCGGCACCACACTGAGCTTCCCCGCTTCCCCGCTTCCCCGCCCGCCTCGGACGTAAACCGGAGTGATCAGGACCGCTATGCTGACGGTCGCCGGTGTGCCCGGAACTCCGTGGTGCCCTCGGCTGGTCCTGCCGCCGATC
>NZ_QZFV01000137.1:0-21200 GCF_003600245.1 Amycolatopsis panacis | reverse complement strand
TCCGGGGCCCCGGCAAAGTTGGTCGGGGGCCCGGCAGCGGGCGATGCGGAGGTGTGTGTGCGACCACCTCGTGGCGTGCGCCGGACCGGTTTCGGGTCCGTGAAGGGTCCCTTCACAGCCTTACCGTCCGGAGGGGGCGGGGTCAGGAGTGGCGGTCGCGGGCTAGTCGGGAGAGGGTGTGCAGGCACACCTTGCCGGTGGCGCCGAGCGGGAGTTCCGGTAGCACCATCAGCCTTTCCGGCAGTTTCCACGGTTCCAGGCCCCGGCCGGTGAGGAATCCGGCGAGTTCGCCGAGTTGCGGTGAGGGGGAGCCGGGCTGGGCGACCACACAGGCGCACAGCCGCTCGCCCAGATCCGGATCGGGGACCGGGACGCAGGCCACCTCGGTGACCAGGTGGTGCGCGGCCAGTTCCCGTTCCACCTCGGCGGCGCTGATGGTGTGGCCGCCGCGGAGGATCACCCGCCGGGCGCGGCCTAGCAGGTGCAGCCGGCCGTCGCGGTCGAACCGGCCGATGTCGCCGGTGCGCACCCAGCCGCCGGGCAGCCGGTACCGGGCGTCGAGGGCTTCGTCGCCGACGTAACAGAGCGGGGTCATCGGGCCGCGAGCCTGGATCTCCCCGCCCCGGATGCGGATCGAAGTGACCGCGGGGTCGGGAAATCCGGCACCTCGTGCCGGTTCCCGGGTGTGGCAGTTGACCCCGTCCGACGAGCCGTACACGCTCACGACCGGCACCCCGAACCGCTGCCGGTACGCCTCCGCCGCCTGCGGAGGCAGTGCGTCGCCGCTGGACACCACGGCGTGCAGGCTCGACAGATCCGCGGAGACTTCCGCGGTGGCCATGCGGCGGAACATGGTGGGCACGCCGAACACGTGGGTCGCGCCGCGTTCCTCGATGGCGGTCATCGCGCGGACCGGGTCGAACCGGCCGGGCAGCAGCAACGTACCGCCGATCCGGCACAGCGTCGCCGGTACACCGAACGAACCGTACGAAGACGAGAGCGGCACCAGCACCAGGTCACGCGGTACGTCGACGTCGCCGTGCACCGCGAGCAGATAGTTCGCGCGTCCGCCGGCCATGGCGTTGTGGCTGTAGGCGACCATCTTGGGCGCGGTCTCGGAACCGGACGAGGCCAGGAAACGGGCCGGTGCTTCGGGTTCGGGCGTCGGCAGCGGGCTGTGATCGATGCCGATCCACGGCGTGGCGAAGACCCGCCGGACGTGCGGCAGCCGGTCGCGCAGCGCGTCGAGCTGTCCTTCATCGGACACGAGAACGGCACGGGCGCGGGCACGGTTCAGCAGCGCGAGCAGGTCGCGTTCGCCCTGCCCGGCCGGAATCGGCAGGCACACCGCACCGACCGCGGCGACGGCCAGCTCGGCGATCACCGCGTACCGCCCGTTTTCGAGCTGCATGCCGACCACGTCCTGGCATCCCAGACCCGCCGCTGCGAGCATGCCCGCGGCCTTGCGGACCTTCTGCCGGAGCTGCCGGTAGGTCAGGACGCCCGCGTCGTCGACCACCGCCTGGCGGTCCGGGTGCCGCGCGGCCTGCTCGGCGAACAGCGAGTACAGGTCCCGGTCCGGGCAGTACCCGTCGTCCACCCAGCGGCGCCGCAGCTGGCTGGGCACGAGGTCGCGCAGCACGAGCCCTTCCCGTGAAGTCCATACGTTCATGAGAAGTGCCAAGGGGAAGCGACCGTCACGCAGCGGTCCCGGATCAGGCACGGGGCGAACCGGGGATCGTGCACGAGGTCGTTCAGGTCGGTGCAGACCGGTACCTCGGGAGGGCCTTCGACCGGCCGGAGCACGGCGTTGAGATGGGCGGCCGCGGACAGCAGCGACGATTCGACCACCTGCCCGCGGCCGGTCGTTTCCCGGTGCGCCAGCGCCTCGACGATCCCGTGCGCGTGGACCAGTCCACCGAAGAGATCGACGACCGTCAGCAGCGTCGGGGCCGGGAATCCACTGTGCGCCTGGACGGCGAAATCGGCCCCGGGCGGCGGCTGTGCTCCGCATTCGGTGCCCCAGTACGAGGCGGACGAGTAGATCAACCCTGGTGCGGCGCGGGCGAAATCCCGGAAATCGAGCCCGCGATCCACGGCCCGGCCGGGTGCCCAGTCGTGCAGGAAAACGTCGGCTGTCCGGGCGAGGCCGAGCAGGTCCATGCGGCCCGCCGGGGTGTCCAGGTCGATCTCCACCCGCTGCTTGCCGTGATTGAGGGCGTGGAAACGCGCCGAGATCCCGTCACTGCGGGGCGGTTCCGCACGCGCCGGATCACCACCCGGCGACTCGATCCGGACGACCTCCGCACCGAGCAGCCGCACCAGGTGCCCGGCGAACGGCCCCTGCACCCGCCGGGTGGATTCCAGCACCCGGATCCCGGCCAGCGGCGCCGTTCCCGCCGTTGGGGCCGTGGCCCGCTGTCGCCCCACGCCGGGAATGATGGTGTAGGCGGGGATCCCGGTCAGCGGCCGGGTTTGCACCGTGACGAGGGACATCCCGGTCAGTGCGGCGATGGCGGCCAGCGCGGCGAAGGACCGTCTCGCGGTGGCCTGCCGCAGCTCGGCGGGCAGGGCGCAGGTTGCCGTCGCGAACCGGCGTGCGAACGGTGCCCAGCCGTCGTGGATCGCGGCCGGTGGCACGTTCAGCGCGGCCCAGAACCGAATCCAGACCTCGGCGTCGAGCGCCTCCAGCTCGAACGATGTTCCCTCGGCGGAGACGAACGGCGGACCCGCGCCGGGCTCCCCGGGGGTACCACCGGCCGAAGCGGCCGCCAGGTACTGCGAGACGGTCAGCAACGCGGCTTCGGCGACCGAAGTGGACACTGTGGACAGTTGAAGTCCCCGGAGCCGGGCGAAATGGACTGCCGAGACGCCGGTCTTGAGCAGCTGGCGGCCGACCGTGGCGCAGTAGTCGACGGGCAGCAGCGCCGGGGCACCGGACCGTCTGCCGTGCACCTGCATGATCCCGCAGGCGGCTTGGACGTCGGCTTCGGTGCGCAGCACCAGATCCAGCGGCCCGGTCCAGCCGAGGCCCGCGGATACCCGGCCGAGTACGGAAGTCATCAGGTCGTTGTCCTTGAATCGGGGAAAAGGCCGGTGAACAGGCACGGAAAACCGGGATCGCGTACCGGATCCCGGACCGCCGAAAGGTCCGCTTCGGACAGTCCGGCGGCGCGGAGACTCTCGCGCGGGGCACGGGTGAGGAAGACGAGCAGCCCGGTGGCGGGCGATCTGGTGTACCACGGTGCGCTTCGAGCTTGCCGATTTTCGCCGCGGTGGTGGTGCCGGAAGTGTGGTTGAGTACCAGCGGCTCGTTGTCGTGCTGGCGGGCGTGTTCCGGATGTCGTGCAGCGCCTGACCCGGGAGAGCCGAGGGAGGGGCCGGCCGGTGACCAGCAGCATCCGTTCGCGCAGCACCGCCGGCGGGTCCGGGGACAAGTGCCCGGACAGCAGCGCGGGCACCGCGCCGAGCCGGATCGCGGCGCACGCGAGCAGGTCGCAATCCCTGTGATTGCGGTGGACAATCGCGGCCCCGGTCACCGCGCCGGACTCCGGCCCGCCGCCTGACGCACCATCCGCGCCGAATCCCCGGCCGTGCGCACGAAACCGGCCGCGATATCGATCGGCCGGCCGAGGTGCACGGTGGCCGGGACGCCGCGTTCGGCGACCTCGTCGAGCAAGGTGCCCCCTCGTGCGGTTTCATCGGGCACCCGCCGATCCCGCGCCGAGCCGGGCGTGGACCCGTTCGGCCGCGCTCCGGCCCGCCTCGGCGGCTCCTTCGCTGTTCGGCTGCAGGCGGACCCAATCGCCCGCGTAGTCCACGGCCGCGCCGAGGCGGGCTTCGAAGGCCGCCCTGGTCCGGAGGGCTTCCGGGGTGGCCTCGGGGTGTCCGTGGCGGAACCGGTGCACCAGCGTCCCGACGGTGGCCCGCTGAAGGCCGGGCACGAACCGTTCGGCCGCCTGGCCCAGCACGTGCTCGATGGTCTCGTCCGGTGAGGTCAGCAGATCCGGCACCCGGCCGGGGGCGGCCAGCACGGAGATCAGCCCGTGGCCGGCGGGCACCCGGCCCGGATGCTTGACGTGGCCGGCCAGGATCGTCGAGACGGTGCTGTCCTCCGCCACCGGGACGAGCAGCGTGCCGGAGGGCCGTCCGAGCGGGGTGAGCGGCCGGTCGAGCAGGTAGCTGACCTTGAGCATCGGCGAAAAGGAACAGGCCGCGAGGAACGCGCGGGCCGCGGGATCCGGGTTGCGGTACAGCACACGGGCGATCGGGGCGGGTACGCACAGGATCGCGGCGCGGGCGTCGATGTCGCCGTAGGTGGTGCGTACCAGGACACCGCCGTCTTCCGCCCGCACTTCGTCGACCTCGCACGAGATGCGCACGTCCAGGCCTTCGGCCAGGGACCGGGCGAGCGTATCCATGCCGTCCCGGCAGGTCCGCCAGGCCGAGGACGGGCCGATGGCGGCCAGCAGCGCGAGCAACGGCGCGGCGGTGGACCGTTCCGGATGCCAGCCGAGGAAACCGGACGCGACCGGCTGCAGCAGATGGGCGCTGAGGCTGGGATGCAGGCGCGCGCCCAGCTCGGCCACGGTGCACTCGCCGAGCGGACTCCGTTCCGGCCGTCCGGTGTCGAAGCCGCGCCTGCTCTGGCGCAGCAGGCGGAACAGGTCCCGGCGCGCCCCGCGTTCGAGCCCGGCACCGGTGACGAGCGCGGACAGCCGGGTCACCCCGGACCGCGCCCGCCCGCCTCGCCAGAGGGAAACGCCCGCGCCGAGCCGGGGGAGCAGCTCGGGCCGGGCGAGTCCGCAGGCGCGCACCAGTTTCCAGGTCGTGTCGTAGCCGCAGGAGGAGATCTGCTCCGCGCCGGTGTCCACGAGGTAGCCGCCGGTCCGGACGGTGGCCATCCGCCCGCCGATCCGGCAGGCCGCCTCCAGCACCCGGACCCGGCGGCCCGCCCCGGCCAGGGTGCGCGCGGCGGTCAGCCCGGCGATCCCCGCCCCGACCACCACCACCTCCGGGTTCATCGGACTACCACCAGGTCCACGGCCGGCCGGTACAGGTGCGTCCCCGGCTTGCGGGCGCGCAGGATGCCGGGCGTCCCGAAACCGAGCCAGAGCCGGCGGCCCCGCAGGATGCCGGCTTCGAAGGCGGGCAACGCCGCGACGAACAGCAGGTTCTCTCGCGGCGAGGTCGGCGAGGCGGCCAGGGGAGCGCAGATGGCCTCGCCGCCGATCGCGATGAGCACCGGCAGCAGCGCGGAAGTGCCGCCGCCGCAGGCGATCGCGTCGGCCGCATCGCGCTGACCGCGCTCGAATTCCCCGGTACGGGCACCGGGCATGAACTTCCGCGCGGGCGTGGTGGCGACCTCCTGGATCTGCTTGAGCGGGACCTCGTTCGCGACCAGGCCGGGGGCGAAGAACGGAATCGTCATGCCGCGGCCTCACCGAACGCGCGGATCTCCCGGCAGACGTGCCTGAGCCGATCCTCGGTGAGGCCGGGGTGGCGGCAGGCCGCCTCGGCGTTCGGGATGTCCCGGGCATGGTGGCCTTGCCCGGCGAAACACGGCTGCAGGTGCGGCGGGCGCGGGTAGGAGACCTCTGTGTCGATGCCGCGGGCGGCGAGGTGCGTGGCCGGCTCGTTCCGCCGGTCGGCCTCGATGACGTAGACATACCGGACCCCGCGCACGGCCACCTCGCGCGGCCGGACCGAGGGCAGCTTGCGGATGCCGGGGACCCCGGCGAGCTTGGCGCGGCGGGCGATGGTCCCCTCCAGCCGCGGCAGCCGGGTCAGCAGCATGGCCGCCCGTAGATCGTCCGTCCTGCTGTTCAGGCCGGGCAGCGAGGTCGTGGTCGAGATGGCCGGGAGGTTCCCGCCGAACCGGCCGTGGTGCGACAGTGAACCTGCGGTCTTCGCCGGCTCCCGGTCGTCGGTGAGCACCGCGCCGGCGTCGCCCGGCGCGAGCACCACCGCATGCGCTCCTTTGCCTGCCTCCCGGACGTATTTCGCGCCGGTGTATTCGGCGAGCGCATTCTCCGGCCGGGCCGTGGCGGCGCCGTGGGAATATTCGCCGTTCCGGCGGACCTGATCGCTCTGCGCTTCCGGGGCCGGCCGGGATTCGGCGAAAGCGCGGGTCTGCGGGAAGAAGGGAATTGCGGGACCGGACAGGATGCGTCACCTCCTTTGCGGCAAGGGAAATCCAGGTTATGGTGGCAGGTGCGGACGGCGTCCACCGGTTTCCGCGAGTTCACTCTTCCTGGTCATGTCAACAGATCGGCGTTGACAACCAGGAAAGCAGCACGCATATTTCCCTGCGGCCATGGCTACCATTTTCGTATCATCGTGACGGAACCGCAGGAGACTTTTCAGGTGCAGACACTCGTCGTGGGACTGGGCCGGGCCGGTGCCGGATTGCACGTTCCGGTCCTGGCGAAGGCGCGGTCCCTGGCGCCGGACCTGTTCGGGGACGAGCCCGTGGTGGGGTGTGATCCCGGCCGCCCGGTACCGGCTAACCCCCGGCTCACCGTCGCGCGGGATCTGGACCACGCCCGGCGCCTCGTCGAGCCGAAGGACACCGTGGTGCACGTGTGCACCCCGCCGGATGTGCGCGCGGCCGTGGTGGCCGAGCTGGCCACGCACGGGTTCCGCCGGTTCGTGGTGGAGAAGCCGCTCGCCCCGGACACCGACGAGCTGGCCCGGATGCAGCGGCTGATCCGCAAGCACCGGCTGCGGCTGGAGGTCGTCGAACCCTGGCTGGCCAGCACGCTCACCCACCGGCTCACGGAAGTGGTGCGGGACAACGAGTTCGGCGAGCTGCGGGCGATCACGATCGAACAGGACAAGCCCCGGTTCCGGCGGTCGCTGTCCGGGTCGGCGGGCCAGAGCGCCTTCGACGTGGAGCTGCCGCACGGGGTCGGGCTGGCGCTGCGGCTGGCCGGCAACGCCCGGGTCACCCATGCCACCGGCTACGATCTGGTGCTCGACGATCTGGTGGTCCCGCGGATGGGCGGGGCCGAGGTGGGGCTGCGGCACACCAGCGGGGTACGCAGCCGGATCACCTCCGATCTGACCTCGCCGATCCGGCAGCGCCGGGTCACCTGCGAGTTCACCCGCGGCACCGCGGTCGGGCACTACGCGGTCAGCGACGACGACGATCACGCCCAGCTCACCCTGACCCGCAACGGCCGCACGGAACACGCGGTGCTGCGCGACGATTGCCTGCTCTCCTGGATGATCGGCGCCTATCGGGGCTTCCGGCGCGGAGTCGCGTCGCCGGCGCGCGGGATGCTCGGGTCCTCGGAAGTGGTGCGGATCCTGTCGGTGGCGAAGAACGTCTGCGCGGAACCGATCACCGGGGGCCGAGTCCCGCGTTATGCCGGCTGACGCGCCGGTGTTCCGCGGGATCACCGACGAGCGGGCGACGGGCTGCCCGCGCAGCTCGCGGCGCCCCGGCGGCGGGGCCGGCGGGCGGGAGGACTGCGCACGGTGGACCGGATCCCGCTCGCCGAGCTGAGCGACGACGCGTTCGGCCGGGGTGGCCGGCGCGCCGGCCACCGAGGGGCTGACGGTCGTGCCGGTCGCTTCGCGGATCGGCGGCCGGAGCCGGCCGATCACCGGCGCGTCCGACCGGGACCGCGCCGAATGGGCGATCCTCGCGCGGCGATGTGCCCGGCTGGGCACACGTTACGTCCGAATCATGTCATATGTGAACGACGGCCGGCCGAGCCCGAATGGCGGCGCGAGGTGCACGCCCGGATCACACTTCCGGCGGAAGACGCCGAGCGGGCGGGGCTCGTGCTGCTGCACGAGAAACTGCACCGGATGTTCGGGAGCGGACACTCGAACTCCTGGCCGCGGTCGGCCCCTCTGTGCACCTGCTCTCGATACCGAAAATGGGATCCCGCACGGGCTATTCCGCCCGCAGATTACTGGCGGAAATCGTTTTCCAGGTCGCACCCGTATATATCAAGGACTGCGCCGGAACAGCGGCACGAATTCCGGCTGCCCGGTGAAGGCGCCGCCGACCTGGCGGTTTGTGCGGCTGCTGGTCGAGAATGGGTACTCCGGGGCCTGGTCGGTGGAGTCGCACCTGTCGCTCCGCCCGCACGACGGCGGCCTGCTGGGCGCGGACGCCGCGGAGACCTTCGTGCGAGCTGGGCAGGCGATGCAGGATCTCGGGCCGGCTGTGCGGAGCGCTCGGTGAAACGGCCGATCGCGAGCTGGAGGAGTTCACCAGCGCGTCGACCGGGTCGGCTTCCTCGGCTTGATCGGCACCGTACTCGGCTTCGACGGTTGCACTTTCCCATCACGCACCGTGCTGAGCCGCACCGACCGGCCGCGCACCGGCGAGGAACCCGGCCACCGGATCGTGCTGGGCCAAGCCCGATCGAGCAGGGGCGAGCCTCCTTGGGGGGAGGCGGGAGGAGGGGGCCTGCCGCCGGACCCCTCCTCCCGCTCGGTCAGGCGCCCAGGAGCGGTACTTCCAGGGTGCCGAAGTGGTAGTCACGCACGGCTTGGACCAGTTCGTCCACGGTCAGCTGACCGTCGCCGTCCGCGTCGATGGTGGCGAATGCGTCCCGCGACGCGGCCTCGTCTACCCCGATGGCGCGCATCCAGGTGCGGAACTCGGCCGGGCCGATCATCCCGTCGCCGTCGGTGTCGCACAGCCCGACGATGGCCGAGATGGTGGGCCGCAGCACCCGGTTGAAACCCGCGTTCCCTTCCTGGAACAGCTGCTGCTCCACCACTTTCTGGAACTGATCGGGGTTCATCGAGCCGTTCGCGCCGAGCCCGGCCTTCTCCGCGAGGAAGTCGAACATCGCCACGTACGCGTCGCGCACCGCGCGGGCCGAAGGCTCGGTCGGGGACGCGTTGAACCCCGCGATGATCCGGTCCGCCTCGGCCGCGTAGTCACTGCGCTCGATCACGCCGTCGCCGTCGACATCCCACTTCTCGAAACGCTTGCGCAGCCGGTCGTTCCGGATTGCTGTGGTCATTGCTGTGATCATCCTTCCGGGTAGAGCTGGACGTGGACGGCGTCCTCCCGCTCGATCCCCGCCCGGGTGAGCCGGCGGACCAGCCGGGCCGGTGGACTCCAGGACCGCCAGCATGCCCGGCGTGCCGCCGCTGGTCCGCTCGACGACCTGTGGGCAGATGCTGTAACCGGCACAGGCCCGTGTCGCAGGCGGCCGCGACGAGTGGCAGGCATACGGAGCCCATGCCGACGACGACCAGATCGAGGGCGGGGGCTTCGAGACCGGGGGATACGGGTGCCGGTGTGGTGCCACTGATCATCGGACGGAGTAGCTGCCGCTACCCGGGCCACATGCGAGCCGGCTGCCGGGTGGTGGCAGGCCGCGAGCGGGCCCAGCTCGGTTCCGACCACGGTGACCTCGCCGGTGGCAGCGGAAGCGGGCGAGACGACGCCGGAGCAGAGCGCGGTCCCCCGCGATGACCGGCGGTGTCGTCCCGGCGATTTTTCTCCGCATTCGTCCTCCACGTCGTAGTGAAGATCATCGAGGGGAGGCTAACAGCTTTCCGGCGTCCGTCCGGCGGTTCTGCCGAGTACCACTCGCGCAGGTCGGGTCCGGGTTGTCAGGGTCATCCGAATGGCCGCGTCGAGTGCCCGGTGTGGGGTATTCGCGGGTTTTCCATCGGGTGTGATTGGCGTTTCCGGGTGAGCGGGCCGGGTGGGATCGTCACGATGCGCAGCCGAATTCCGCTGTCGCGCAAGGGTATTCACGTTTTCGGGAAACCGGGATCGCGAAAGTGGTGGCCTGCCGGGAATTCACTGGAGGATGCGGGATCGGTGGCGGAAAGATCGTATTCTTCCCTATTCGAACGCTGCTTTTACGCGGGGTGGACGTGGGTTTTTCGGTGATTATTCGCGTTGGCGAGCTGCTGTTCGCGGGAAAAGTAATGGTGTATTTCCGTGGTTTACCGTCCGGAACGAGTTCGCCAGGCGCGGGAGAATCGGATGCGGACAGTGCGGAAGCCGCGTGCTTTCGCTCGCCCGCCCGGCTGCCCCGCGCGGGTGGCATTCACCCATTCGTGTTGGGTCCCCGGGGGTGGGGACCTCGCGGCCGCTCCTTATACTCCGTCGGTGGACTTTGTGCTGGTATCAGTGCCTTTCTTCCTGGCTTTCGTGATTCTCTTCCGGCTCGAACGGCGGCGGCTGATCAACGGCGTGCCGCTCGTGCTCGGCCTGCTCCTGCTCGGCATGGGCGTGACGAGCATGCTGCAGGACATCCCCGGGATGCACGAGGTGATCAACGGCACGACCGCCGGGATCGCCGTCCTGCTGGTGGTCTTCCTTGTGCTGCCGCTGTTCCTGGTGTGCAACGGTTTCCTGATGCTGCGCCGCGAAGGCCGGAGGCTGGGGAACCTGTTGTCGCTGCTGGCCGGGCTCGCCCTCTTCGCCTTCGCCCCGCTGCTGATCTCGGTGGGCAAAGGGGCCAATCCGGTCTGGCTGGAGACGACGATCACCGCGGTCGGGGTGCCGATCGGCTACCTGTCCGGCCTGTTCACCGTGTACGTCCTCTACTCGCTCGTCTACGGCCTGGTCCCGCATCGGACCGGGGTGGATTTCATCGTCGTGCACGGCTCCCGGCTGATCCGCGCCAAGGTGCCGCCACTGCTGGCGAGCCGGCTCGACCGCGCAAGGAGGGTGTACGACTCGGAGAACGCGCGCGGCGGCCGGCCGATCCTCATCACCTCGGGTGGCCAGGGTCCTGACGAGGAGCTGGCCGAGGCCAGGGCGATGGCGGACTATCTGCTCGAGGCCGGCGTGCCGCAGGACCGCGTCCTGCTGGAGGACCGCTCCACCACGACCGAGCAGAACCTGCGGTACAGCAAGGAGATCATGGCCGGGCTGAAGCCGGACTACCGCTCGGTACTGGTCACGAACAACTTCCACGCGTTCCGTACCGCGCTGATCTCGCGTCGTGCGCGGGTCAACGGCCAGGTACTCGGCTCACACACCGCCTGGTACTACCTGCCGAGCGCGACCATCCGCGAGTTCGTCGGCATCCTGCGCGACTATGCGATTCTCAACGGAGTCATCATCGTGGCGCTGGTCGCGACATATCTGATCTGGCTCCGCTGACCCGGTGAGGCGTCGCTGACCTGGTGAGGCGTCGCGCCCGGGCCCGGGGCGAGGGTCTCCGCGGAATCCGCGGCCCAACCCACCGGTGCCGGTCGCCGCGTGGAGGGCGGGTCTCGGGCGGCGCCGAAATCGTTGTGCAGCGCGGTTTTTACTCTCCCGCTGCTACCGGGAACTCTCCCGGCCATGCGGGCCACCCGACGCGGCCTCGCCTACCGGGACTACGGGCAGCGGCAGCCCTGGTACGTACCAAGGCTGCCGCTGCCGACCGGGTTGCCCGGGCGGGCTGCGGAGGATCGGCCGGGCGTGAGCCGTGGCCGTGCTCTCGTGGCCGCTCCGGTATGCGGGGGGTTTTCGCGGTCAGCCGGGCCGTCCGGGCAGGCTCTTGGAGGGTTCGCCGGGGCACGAGCCGCCGCTGGTCCGGCCGGTGCTGAGGAAGTCCACCCCTTTGCTCGCGCAGTCGACGAGGTCCAGCGAGCCGTGCGCACCGTTGTCGACGGTGAGTACTTCGCCGCCGATCCGGCGCTTCATCTGCTCGGCCCATACCAGGGGCGTGATCGTCTCGTAGCGGTGGCCGACGAGCTGCAGCGGGCTCGTCCCCCGCTGGAGGTCCCAGCCGGGGCCGTGGGTCAGTGGCCAGCCGGAGCACCAGTTGCTGTAGCCCGCGCCGTTGGCGAACATGGGGTATTTCTCCGCACGGTACCGCTTGAGCCGCCACGCGGCGTCGGCATCGGGTGCGGCACCCTGGTCGTTGCAGAGCACCGAGCGCTGCATGAACAGGCCGCCGCTGCTGTCCGGCTGGAGTCCCCAGCTCTCGTGTTCGGGTTCCTCTCCGGTCAGCGGGGGTACACCGCCGTCGCGGAGCGCGGCCACGCTGCGTGCCACCTCGTCCCAGTGGGGGCGCTGGTAGGACAGGATCACCGAAAGCGAGCCGTCGGAGTACTCGCGCGTTTTGCCGTCCGGTCCTTTGACGGTGACCGGATGCTCGCCGAGACGCCGCCACAGCGACAGCGCCGCGTCGCGAACCTCGCGACTTGTCCGGCCGAGGTGATAGGTGCCGTCACGGTCGGCGGCCCACGCCGCGAAGTCCTCGTAGCCGGCCTGCTTGGCCGCGGAGGTGCCGCGTTCCATGGTCTCTACCGAGAACTCGGGCGGCATCACCGAGTCGAGGAGCATGCGGTCGACGTTGCGGTCGTAGTGACTGCGATAGACGGCACCCAGCGCGGTTCCCCAGGAAATGCCGAAGAAGCTGATCTTCTTCTCGCCCAGCGCCACCCGGATGTCGTCCATGTCGTCGGCCACGGCGCGGGTGTTGAGCCGGGAGATCAGTTCGCGGTCGTAGCCGGTGCAGCGGGCGTTGGCGTGTGCTTCGGTCTGGTATTCGGCCCGAAAGCGTTGCTCGGCACTGGCTCCCGGGGCGGGTACGACGCCGTCGCTCGCGTCCTTCGGGCATTCGAATCCCCCGCTCAGCCCGACGCCTCGCGGGTCGAAGCCGATCAGATCGTGATCGCGGCCCACGTTCTTCAAGGTGGTCTGGGTCAACGACCACGGCATCCCGATGCCCTGGTTGCCCGGCCCGCCGGGATTCATCAGCAGCACCCCGCGCCGCCGCTGCGGTTCGGTCGCCCGAATGCGGCTGATCGCGATGCCGATGGTGCGGCCGGCCGGGGCGGCATGGTCGAGCGGGACGGTGACAGTCGTGCATTCGGAGCGGTCGTCCTCCTTTTCCCACTCCTGGTGCACGGATCGGCACGGCGCCCAGCTCAGTCCGCTGTCCGGCGCGGCGGGCGCGGAGGCGGGTGCGGTCAGCGCGGGTGCGGCCAGCATGGCCGCGGTCAGATACAGGGGAAAAGAACTCGGCATCGCTTCTTCCGGTTGTGCTGTGGGACAGCGCCTCGAAGGGCTCTGTTTCGATATGCGGGAAAGCCTACTCAGCATTCGCGGCCGGGCTCCGCCGGCCGGTCCGGCTCGGCGGGGTCTTTTTCGCGGGGCGACAGTGGTCTGGCGTGCTCGGCTCGGTCGAGGCTGTGCCCACGCAAAGTCACCTCGGTGGTTGCTTTCCGTGTTTTCCGGATGCGGGTGGCAGACAGGGCTTGAGTGCGGGCGAATCGTCGATAGTCTGGGGTAAGCAACCGCTTAGCCGCCTTGGGTGCGGCAGGATCAGGAGGCTTTTTTCGTGAACTCGTTCAAGGACCGCGTGGCCCTGGTGACCGGGGCCAGCCGGGGGATCGGGCTGGGTATCGCCAGGGAGTTGGTGGCGCGAGGAGCGCGGGTGTGCGTCACCGCGCGCAAACCGGAGCCGCTGGCCGAGGCGGTGGCCGCGCTGGGTGGGGACGAGCACGCCCTCGGAGTGCCCGGCAAGGCCGACGACGAGGCGCACCGCGCGGACGCGATCGCGCAGGCGATCGCCCGTTTCGGGCGGCTCGACATGCTGGTCAACAACACCGGGATCAACCCGGTCCACGGGTCCGTGCTGGACGTCGAGGAGTCGGCCGCGGCGAAGATCATGGCGGTCAACGTGCTCGCGCCGCTGGCGTGGATCCGGCTGGCCAGGGACGCCTGGATGGGCGAGCACGGCGGGTCGGTGGTCAACGTCGCCTCGGTCGCCGGGCTGCGGGTCTCGCCGGGGATCGGCATCTACGGGGTCAGCAAGGCCGCGCTGATCCGGCTGACCCAGGAGGTCGCCTATGAGCTCGGCCCGCGGATCCGGGTGAACGCGGTGGCTCCGGCGGTGGTCAAGACCAAGTTCGCGACCGCGCTGTACGAGGGACGGGAAGAGGAGGTCGCCAAGGCTTATCCGCTGAAGCGGCTGGGGGTGCCCGAGGACATCGCGGGGGCGGTCGCGTTCCTGCTGTCCGAGGAGGCCGGCTGGGTCACCGGGCAGACCGTGGTCCTCGACGGCGGCCTGACCCTGGGCGGTGGCCTGTGAGCGTGGGTGTCGTGGTCACCGGCGGCGGCGGCGGGATCGGCGCCGCGATCGCCCGCCGGTTCGCCGCGGACGGGGCGCGGGTACTCGTCGCGGACCTGGACGGGGACCGGGCCGCGGAGGTGGCCGCGGAGATCGGCGGGACCGCGTTCGGCGGGGACGTGGCCGGCGAAGCCGGGGTGGCGAGCCTGGTCACCGCGGCCCGCGACGCCCTAGGCGAGATCGACGTCTTCTGCGCCAACGCCGGGGTCGCGCCGTTCGGCGAGCACCACACGACCGAGGACGACTGGGCGGCCGCCTGGAACGTGAACGTGATGGCGCACGTCCGCGCCGCCCGTGCGCTGCTGCCCGCGTGGCTGGAACGCGGTGAGGGACATTTCATCGTCACCGCCTCCGCCGCCGGGCTGCTGACGAGCCTCGGCTCGGCGCCCTACTCGGTGACCAAGCACGGCGCGGTGGCGTTCGCCGAATGGCTCTCCGCGACCTACCGGCACCGCGGCATCACCGTGCAGGCGATCTGCCCGCAGGGCGTGCGCACCGCGATGCTGGAGAGCACCGGGGAACGCGGACAGCTGCTGATGGGCGCGGCGGCGATCGAACCGGACCAGGTCGCGGACGCCCTGTTCACGGCGATCGAGGAGGGCCGCTTCCTGGTCCTGCCGCACCCCGAGGTCGCGGGCTACTACGCCGGACGGGCCACCGAGCCGGATCGCTGGCTCGGCGCCATGAACAAGCTCCAGCGAAAGCTGGACCACCTTCCCTAAACATAACCCGCCCCCGACGCTCCGTCGGTGTAGAGGTCTGTGAAGGGACCCTTCACAGACTCAGAGTCCGTGAAGGGTCCCTTCACAGACCCGAAACCGGTCCGGCGCACGCCACGAGGTGGTCGCACACACCTCCGCATCGCCCACTGCCGGGTCCCCGACCAACTTTGCCGACACCCTGGCCCCCGAGTCCGTGAAGGTTCCCTTCACAGCCTCAGCCGGGCAGGTCGACCAGGTCGGCCAGGCGGGCTCGGTGCCGGCCGGGGGTGCCGAAGGCCAGCTCGTCGCTCTTCGCGCGCTTCAGGTACAGGTGCAGGGGGTGTTCCCAGGTCATCCCGATCCCGCCGTGCAGCTGGACGGCCTCTTCGGTGGCGTGCACGGCGACCGGTGCCGCACGGGCCTGGGCGACGGCGACCGCGACCGGGACGTCGTAGCCGCCGGCGAGGGCGTCGGCGGCGTAGCGGGCGGTCGCGCGGGCGTTGACCAGCTCGGTGTACAGGTCGGCCAAGCGGTGTTTGAGCGACTGGAAACCGCCGACCGGGCGGCCGAACTGGTAGCGGCCCTTCAAGTACGTCACAGTCTCGGTCAGTGCCCATTCCGCCAAGCCGGTCTGTTCCGAGGCGAGCAGGCCGGTCGCGGTCGAAAGTGCACTGTCCAAAGCGGACTCGGCGGCGGGGCCGAGGACGATCGGCCGGGCGGTGGCGCCGGAGAAGGTCACGTCCGCGATGCGGCGGGTGAGGTCGAGGGGGACGACTTCGGTGACTGTCGCTTCGGAACTGTCCACGGCGTACAAGCCTGGACCATCCGAAGTGGACACTGCGGGCACCACGAACGTCGCAGCCGCCGTAGCGTCGGCCACGGTGCGGACCTCGCCGGTCAGGGTGCCGTCGGCACGGACCGTGGCAGGAAAAGGTGCACCGGGAGCGGTGGTGAGCGGGACAGCGAGGGCGGCGGTCAGCTCGCCGGAGGCCAGCGGGGACAGGAGTTCGTCGCCGGTGGGCAGCAGTGCCGCGGTCGCGAGGACCGCGCTGCCCAGGAACGGCACCGGTGCCACGCTGCGGCCCAGTTCTTCGAGCACGACGGCGGTCTCGCGGGCCGAGGCACCGTGCCCGCCCAGTGACTCGGGCACCATCAGCCCGGCGGCACCCAGGTCGGCGGCGAGTGTCCGCCACAGGCCGAGGTCGTACGGTTCGGCCGATTCCGCCCGTGCGAGCACGGCCGCGGCATCGGCCCGGTCGGTCAGCAGCGCACGCACGGACGCGCGCAGATCCTCTTCGACGTCGGAGTAAAGCAGGTCCGGCGAGTTCATCGCGGCAGGTCCTTCCAGGCGACGTCCTTGTCCACCCGCGGCTCGGACGGCAGCCCCAGCACGCGTTCGGAGATGATGTTCCGCAGCACCTCGGACGTGCCGCCCTCGATCGAGTTTCCCTTGGCGCGCAAGTATCGGTACCCGGCTTCACGGCCGGTGAAGTCGACCGACTCGGGGCGGCGCAGCGTCCAGTCGTCGTAGCGCAGGCCCTCTTCGCCGAGCAGCTCGATCTCCAGCCCGCTCAGCTTCTGGTTCAGCTCCGCGAAGGCGACCTTCATCGCCGAGCCCTCCGGTCCGGGCGCGCCGGCGGTGAGCTGCTGGCGCAACCGGTCACCGGCCAGCCGTAGCGATTCGGCCTCTACCCACAGCTGTACGAGCCGGTCGCGCAGCTCCGGGGTGCGCAGCTCGGGGCGTTCCCGCCAGGTCTTGGTGAGTACGCCGAGCATGCCGCCCTCGCGGGGCTGGGCGACCGCGCCGATCGAGACCCGCTCGTTCATCAGCGTGGTCTGCGCGACTTTCCAGCCCTCGCCGACGGCGCCGAGCCGGTGCGCGTCGGGGATCCGCACCTCGGTCAGGAAGACCTCGTTGAACTCGGCCTCGCCGGTGATCTGCCGCAACGGGCGGACCTCGACCCCCGGCGCGGTCATGTCGCACAGGAAGTACGTCATGCCTTGGTGTTTGGGCACGTCCGGATCGGTGCGGGTGACGAGGATGGCCCACTGCGCGTGGTGCGCGCCGGAGGTCCACACCTTCTGCCCGGTGACGACCCAGTCGTCGCCGTCGCGGACGGCGCGAGTGGCCAGCGCGGCCAGGTCCGAGCCCGCGCCGGGCTCGCTGAACAGCTGGCACCACACCTCCTCGCCGGTCCACAGTGGACGGAGGTGGCGTTTGCGCTGTTCCTCGGTGCCGAAGGCGAGGATCGTCGGCCCGGCCATGCCGAGGCCGATCACGTTCCGGCCCGGCTCGTTGTCCGGCGCGCCCGCCTCGGCGAACGCGGCGTCGACCCCGGCCTGCGCGGCCCGGGGCGCGGCCTGCCCGCCGAGGCCCGGCGGGAAGTACACCCAGGCGAGCCCGGCGTCGAACCGGGCGCGCAGGAAGTCCAGTCGTGGCAAGGTCTTCGGGTCGTGCGCGGCGAGGAACTCCGCGACCTGGTCCGGCAAAGCGGTCACCGGCCTGCCTCCGCGCGGTACTTCTTCAGCTCCCGGTGCGCCAGCGACCGCTTGTGCACCTCGTCCGGCCCGTCGGCCAGCCGCAGCATGCGCGCGGCCGTCCACAGCTCGGCGAGCGGGAAGTCCTGGCTGACGCCGCCCGCGCCGTGTGCCTGGATCGCCTTGTCCAGGATCCACTCCACGTCGCGCGGGGTGGCGATCTTGATCGCCTGGATCTCGGTGTGCGCGCCCCGGTTGCCCACGGTGTCCATCAGCCACGCGGTCTTGAGCACGAGCAGCCGCAGCTGCTCGATCCGCACGCGTGATTCGGCGATCCAGTCCTGCACCACCCCGGCCTCGGCGATCGGCTTGCCGAACGTTTCGCGGGTGAGCGTGCGCCGGCACAGGGCCGCCACGGCGCGTTCGGCCATCCCGATCGCGCGCATGCAGTGGTGGATACGGCCGGGGCCGAGCCGCGCCTGCGCGATGGCGAACCCGGAACCCTCCTCGGCGAGCAGGTTGTCCACCGGCACCCGCACGTCCTCGAACCGGACCTCGGCGTGGCCGCCGTGGTCGCCGTCGGTGTAGCCGAACACGTGCATGCCGCGCTCGACGGTGAGCCCCGGCGTGTCCCGCGGGACGAGGATCATGCTCTGCTGCCGGTGCGGCTCGGCTTCGGGATCGTTCTTGCCCATCACGATGAAGATCGCGCAGTTCGGGCTCATCGCGCCGGAGATGTACCACTTGCGGCCGTTGATCACGTACTCGTCGCCTTCGCGGCGGATGCTGGTGGCGATGTTGCGCGCGTCGGAGGAGGCGACCTCCGGCTCGGTCATCGCGAACGCGGAGCGGATCTCCCCGTCCAGCAACGGTCGCAGCCACTGCTTGCGCTGCGCCTCGGTGCCGAACATGGCGAGGACTTCCATGTTCCCGGTGTCCGGTGCGGCGCAGTTCAGCGCGGCCGGCGCGAGGTGCGGGCTGTGGCCGGTGATCTCGGCCAGCGGCGCGTACTGGAGGTTGGTCAGCCCGGCACCGTGCTCGCCGGGCAGGAAGAAGTTCCACAGCCCGCGTTTGCGCGCCTCGGCCTTGAGTTCCTCGACGATCGGCGGCGCTGTCCACGGGTCGCTGCGCTCGGCAAGCTGCTGTCGGAAGACGGATTCGGCGGGGTAGATGTGCGCGTCCATGAACTCGAGCAGCTGTTCGCGCAACTGCTCGGTCCGGGCGTCGAACGCGAAGTCCATTACTTCTCCTCTTTGAGCGTCTCGTTGCCGTACGCGATCAGGCGGGCGACCCCGTCGCCGATGCCCTCGAAACCCGCGCCGACGGTCTGGCCCGTGATGTGGCGGTAGTAGATGCCTTCCAGGATCACGGCGAGCTTGAAGAACGCGAAGCTGACGTACCAGTTGAGCGCCGACACATCCCGCCCCGACCGTTGTGCGTAACGGGAAATGACCTCGTCGGTGCTCGGGTAGCCCGGTGCCGAGCTGGCGTTGGACACCATCTGCAAGGAAACCGTGTCGCGCTCGGCGTACGCGATCAGCAGCGCCACATCGGTGAGCGGGTCGCCGAGGGTGGACATTTCCCAGTCGAGCACCGCGGTGACCTGGTCGCCGGAGTCCACCAGCACGTTGTCCAGCCGGTAGTCACCGTGCACAATGGACGGACGGCCGGACGGCGGCCGTTTCGCGGCCAGCCGGTCGTGCAGCTGGTCGGCCCCCGGCAGCTCCCGGCTTCGGGAACCGTCGAGCTGCTTCTTCCACCGCCGCAGCTGCCGCTCCAGAAACCCTTCCGGACGGCCGAAATCGCCGAGCCCGGCGGCTTCGGGATCCACCGCGTGCAGCTCGACCAGGGTGTCCACGAGCGCCTCCGCGATCGCCCTCGTGCGCTTCTCGCCGACCTTCGCCAGCTCGTCGGCCGAGCGATACGGCGTGCCCTCGACGAACTCCATCACGTAGAACTGCGCGCCGAGTACGTCCGGGTCGGTGCACAGCAGGACCGTCTCGGGCACCGGGACCGGCGTGCCGGAGAGCCCGGTCATGACACGGAACTCGCGACTCATGTCGTGCGCGGTGGGCAGGACGTGCCCGAGCGGCGGGCGGCGCACCACCCACCGGCCAACGCCGTCGCCGACGATGTAGGTGAGGTTGGACCGGCCGCCCTGGATCACCTCCGCGGTCAGCTCGCCGGCGACCAGTCCGGGCCGCTCGCGGTCGAGATGGGCACGCAGCCGGGACAGATCGAGTCCGGGTGGGTCGGTGCGGGTCATCGGGGCCTCCTGAAATGCGGTACCGACTGGTCGATGGGGGCGAGCGCGAGGGGATCAGGCGATCAGCCGGGCGACCGTCTCGGCCACACAGGCGGGCTTGTCCTCGCCCTCGATCGCGACCGTCCAGCGCACCACGGCCTGTTTCCCGCCGGGCACATCGGTGATCTCGATCAGGTCGGCTCCGCCGCGGACCCGGGAGCCGACCTTCACCGGCTGGGGGAAACGCACCTTGTTGAGCCCGTAGTTGACGACCAGCCGCAGCCCCTCGACCCGGTACACCTGCGGGCCGAACATCGAGAGCAGGGACAGCGTGAGGAAACCGTGCGCGATCGTGGTGCCGAACGGTCCCTGCGCGGCCTTGTCCTGGTCGAGGTGGATCCACTGGTGGTCGCCGGTGGCGTCGGCGAACTGCCGCACCTGCTCCTGGGTCACGGTGTGCCAGTCGCTCTCGCCCAGGTGCTCGCCGGTCGCGGCGCTGAATTCGGAGAGATCGGAGAACGTGCGCATCGGGTCAGTCCTTCGGTCCGCCGGCCACGTAGATCACCTGGCCGGACACGAAGCCCGCGCCGTCGCTGACCAGGAACGAGGCCACGTTCGCGATGTCGTCCGGGGTGCCCACCCGCCCGACCGGGATCTGCCCGGCGGCGGCCGTCTTGAACTCGTCGAAGGACATGCCGACCCGTTGCGCGGTGGCGGCGGTCATGTCGGTGGCGATGAACCCGGGCGCGATCGCGTTCGCGGTGACCCCGAACTTGCCCAGCTCGATCGCGAGGGTCTTGGTGAAACCCTGCATGCCGGCCTTGGCCGCGGCATAGTTGGCCTGCCCGCGGTTGCCCAGCGCGGAGGTGCTGGACAGGTTGACGATCCGGCCCCACTTCTGCTCGGTCTGGTATTTCTGCACCGCGCGGGTCATCAGGAACGAGCCGCGCAGGTGCACCGACAGCACCGAGTCCCAGTCCTGCTCGGTCATCTTGAACAGCAGGTTGTCCCGCGTGATGCCGGCGTTGTTGATCAGCACGGTGGGCGCGCCGAGTTCTTCGGCCACCCGGGTCACCGCGGCCTCCACCTGCTCGGCGTCGCTCACGTCGAGCGCGACGCCCACCGCGCGCCCGCCGTCGGCGACGATCGCCTCGGCGCCCTTGCGTACGCCCGCCTCGTCCAGGTCCAGCAGGCCGACGGCGAACCCGTCGGCGGCGAGCCGGCGCGCGACCGCGGCACCGATACCGCGACCGGCGCCGGTCACGATGGCTACGCGGGAGGGGGAATCGGTCACGGTGCTCTCCTCGTCTTCGAGAATCATCGTCATCTTCGGGACTTGTCGTCGAGAACCAGCGTGCCGGTGCGCGGGACCGGCCGAAAGCGCTCGATGAGGGCTTTCGGCGGACCGGTATCGCCGCCAGCGAGCTAAGCGTACGCTTATTACGGGTGGCACGCGAGTGCGGTTCGCCGACTCGGCCGCGACAACCGGGCGCCGGCGTGGCTCCGGTCGCCGCGGATCTCACCCGTCCCGGCCTGCCGGCTTCGGTCGACGAGGCTGTGAAGGGTCCCTTCACGGCCTCTGCGTCCAGGGTGTCGGCAAAGTCGGTGTGGAGGTCCGTGAAGGGGTCCTTCACGGACTCTGAGTCTGTGAAGGGTCCCTTCACGGACCCGAAACCGGTCCGGCGCACGCCACGAGGTGGTCGCACACAC
>NZ_QZFV01000136.1:0-21612 GCF_003600245.1 Amycolatopsis panacis | reverse complement strand
CTCAGCGTCCAGGGCCCCGGCAAAGTTGGTCGGGGGCCCGGCAGCGGGCGATGCGGAGGTGTGTGTGCGACCACCTCGTGGCGTGCGCCGGACCTCTACACCGACTTTGCCGACACCCTGGCCTCAGCGTCCGTGAAGGTGCCCATCACCGACTTCGCTCGTCGAGTACCGGGTCGGGGGTCATTCGGCCGAGCGTCCCAGCTCGGTGTCCAGCAGCTCGTCCACAGTGGCCGCGCCGCTGTGGTAGCGCGCGGCGATCTCCGCGTTGAGCGCGTCCATCACGCTCTGGACTTGGCGTCGGACGTCGGACACCGAGCCCTCTTCGGCCGTGTACGTCTCCAGCGCGGCGCCGAGCTTCTCGTCCGGCAACGCCCCGACGTCGGTGAAGTCGGTGTTGCCGATGAGTGCCTCCGCGTGCCGGCGGTGCTCACCGGCCCGGGACGGTTCGAGCTGCTGGTGCCTGCCCGAACCGGTGGCCGGGCCGAGCGCGTTGTCGGCGAGGATCGAGGCGAGCCGGTCGACGATGCTGCTCTCGCCACCGGAGCTGCGACGCTGCTGTTCCGCGCGCACGATGTCGATCCGCGCGTGCAGCAGCCGGCGCAGATAGGACAGGTCGGTCTCCTCCTGCGCGGCCTCGTCCCGCCGTTCGCGCAGCACCGACAACGACAGGTCGCCGAGGCCGGTGAGGTATCCCGGGGCGAGTACGCGGTCGATCCGCCTTCGCCCGCCGGGACGAACTTCGATCACGGGCACATCCTGCTCCACATTTCCCGGGGACGCTACTGCCGAGTCACCCGCGAAGCCGTTGCGCGGCTTCGCGGCCGGGCGCGACATGCTCGCCGGGCACCGAGTCGGGATCGACCACGGCCTGCACGACGCGGTCCTCCGCACCGGCCAGCAGCTCGGCGGCGGCGGGTACGGACCGCTTCACCAGGGCGAGCGCGATCGGCCCCAGCTCGTGGTGCTGGGCCACGCTGCCGATCCGGCCGACCACGCGTTCACCGAGCCGCACCGGGTCTCCGGTCTCCGGGGTGATCTCCGGCGAGCCGTCGATGTGCAGCAGCGCCAGGTAGCGCGGCGGGCGGCCCACGTTGTGCACCTTCGCCACCGTCTCCTGCCCGCGGTAGCAGCCCTTGGCCACGTGCGCGGCCGTGCCGATCCAGCCCACCTCGTGCGGGATGGTCCGTTCGTCGGTGTCGACGCCGAGGCGTGCGTGCCGGGACTCCACGCGCAGCGCGTCGAAGGCCCACGTGCCGGCCGGGCGCGCGCCCGCGTCGGTGAGTCGCTGCCACCACTGGGTGAGCTGATCTCGTGGTACGGCAAGGTCCACCGCGTCGCGCGTCGGCCACGGCATCCGCCGCGCGAAGCCGCCGCCGGGCAGCGCGGCCGCGGCGTACGGTGCGGCGCCGAGTTCGACATCGAGCACCTTGCCGCTGTCCGGGCCGAGCACGGTCAGCAGCGCCAATTCCCCGGTCTCGTCGCTGATGTCCACTTTCGCCCAGAACTTCATCGCTTCCAGGTATTCGAGCAGCGTTTGCTTGCCGCCCTTGGGCAACGCGCTCGTGGCGACCGGGCCGGGATCGCTGTCCAGGTGCACTGTGCCGGCGGTGTGCGCGAGCACGACGTGGGTGTCGATGTGGCCCTGGCTGTCGAGTACCAGTGCTTCGGTGCCGGTGTTCTCGGCCAGCTCGGTCACGTGCTGCGAGATCAGCAAGTGCAGCCAGGAAAGCCGTTCCTCACCGCGGACCGCGATGATCTCCCGGTGCGAACGATCGATCACGACCACGCCGCGGGTGGCGGTGCGCTGCTCGGCGAAGGGATCCCCCCAATGCCAGGGCACTCCGGCTTCGGGATGTCCTTCGGGCGGCGCGACCACGCGGGGAGCTTCGAGCAACGGCGAGCGATACGGCATGTCCCCAGCGTATCTCTGCGACCGCGGGCGTTTGCTCCCTCAGGGCCAAGGAATTTCCGCGCGTGAGTACCGTGACCTCATGCGCGTCCTTGCATTCCTAGACGGTTCCTTGGCCGATTCCGAAGCCGCCCACCTCCGCGTGGACGATCTCGGGCTGCTTCGCGGAGACGGAGTGTTCGAGACCATCCTTGTGGCGGGCAAAAAGGCCCGGGAACTGCGTCCGCACCTCGACCGACTCGCCCGTTCCGCGGCGATGCTGGAGCTTCCGGCACCGGACCTCGCCGGCTTCGAACGCGCCGCCCGCGCGGTGATCGACGCGTGGCCGGAGGGCCAGGATATTGCGCTGAAGCTCGTGTACACGCGCGGTGTCGACGGTGACCCGGCCGGTACGCCGACAGCGTTCGCTCTCGGCGTGGCGGTCGACGCGAGTATTCGACAGGCGCGCGAGGACGGCGTGTCCGTCGTGACGCTGGAGCGCGGCTTCGCCCCCGATCTCGCCGAGCGTGCGCCGTGGCTGCTGCTGGGTTCGAAGTCGATCTCGTACGCAGTCAACATGGCCGCGTTGCGTGAGGCCGCGCGTCGCGGTGCTCAGGACGTCATTTTCACGGCGACGGATGGTTCAGTGCTGGAAGGCCCGACCTCCACTGTCGTGCTGGCCAAGGACCGGACGCTGTACACGCCGCCGTCCACCATCGGCATCCTGCCCGGCACGACGCAGTACGCGCTGTTCCGCGGTGCGGAGAAGGCGGGCTGGACCGTGAAGGTGGAGCCGATTGCCGCCGCCGACCTCGCGCAGGCAGACGGGCTGTTCCTCACGTCCTCCGTACGCCTCGTGACCCGCGTACACACACTCGACGGTGTCGCACTGCCTGATTCGACTGCGGTGCACCGGGAACTGAGGGCCGCTTACGAGTCCGTGTACTCGGGCTGAGCCGCGCTGATCAGCACCACGGACGGTGGGACGCCCTCCGCCCGGTAGGCGGTGATCTTGTGGTGCCCGTCGAGCAGCAGCGGACGGGTCCCGGCGAGCACGATCGCCACCGGGCGGTGGCCGGCGCGGATCGCCGTGCGGTAGTAGGACACCCGGCCGGCGTCGTGATCCGGCCAGGCGGTGACCGGCACGAGTTCGTCGGCTTCGGCCATCCGGTGCGGCCCGCTCAGCCGGTAGTGCCCGTCGACCAGCAGGGCCAGCATTTCACGCAGCGTGTCCGCCAGCGGGCGCCGGACTTGCCCGGTGGCGAGCGCGATCCGTAGCGACGGCGGCAGCGCCACGCGCCCGCCGGTGTTCAGCTCCAGGAAACCTGTACCGCCGGTGATTGTTACCCGTTCCACATTGCCAAGGACGGCTGAAACCGGACGAAGGTTCCAGGGCGTGCCTGCGCGAGTGCGTCGAGTGATGTCCGTCTCACTGTGCAAGCGACCGGATACCCACCGGTGGTCGGGTGATCGGCGAGGAAGATCAGCGGCAGGCCGTCCGGCGGCACCTGGATCGCGCCGGTCAGGATGCCTTCGCTGGGCAGCTCGCCGGTGCGCGCCCGCCGCAGCGGCGGGCCGTCGAGCCGCAGGCCGACGCGGTTGACTTGGGCGGTGACCGTCCACCTGGCGCTGAGTCCGGACGCCGCGTCGGCGAGCCAGTCGTCCCGTGGGCCGAGGAGCACCGGGACGACGAGTTCGGTCGGCGCGGTCGTTCCAGGCACCACGTCCGCGCCGTTCGGGACGCCGGTCGCCGGGCCGAGCGGCACCGTCATGCCGGGTTCGAGGGGATCCGGTCCGAGGCCGGAGAGCACGTCCCGGGAACGGCTGCCCAGCACCGGCGCCACCGCCAGACCACCGGAAACGGCGAGGTAGCAGCGTAATCCGGTCGCCGGCGTGCCGATGGTGAGCAGCTGGCCGGCGCGGACCGGCACCGGTGTGTGCGAGCCGACCTCGCGGCCGTCCACCGCGACTGCCACCGGGGGACCGGTCACCGCGGCGGTGCACGACGCCGTCGCGCGGACTGCCAGCCCGCCCAGCACGGTCTCGACACCGGCGGCGTCTTCGGCATTGCCGACCAGCCGGTTGGCCAGTTTCAGCGCGGAGATGTCCAGCGCGCCCGAGGGTGACACGCCCAGGTGCGCGTAGCCGGGACGGCCGAGATCCTGCACGAGCGCGAGCGGGCCGGTCGCGACGATCTCCAGCGCCCGCATCAGCTGCTCCGGAGCGGTCTCAACCCACCACGCGGCGCAGCAGCGCGGAGGCGTGCGGCTGCATCTCCTGGCCCATCATCGCGCGCTCCTCGACGTAGCCGAGGTCGCCGTTGATCAGGCCATACAGCCGCTGCGCGCCGGTGACCTCCTTGGCCGTGGCGGTGCGGATGACCGCATCCGTGCCCAGCTCCCAGGACGTCTGGTTGCGCGGTTTGCCGTAGAACAGCTCGACGACCCCGGAGCTGTGCGACAGCAGCAGCTCCAGTGTGTCGTCCTCCTGCGGCCGCCAGAAGCCCGTTTCGCGGGCGGCCGGGCGCTTTACGCTGCCGTCCTCGTTCACCAGCCACGAGCGGGCCTCGTGGATCAGGAACGGGCGGCCGTCGTGGGACACGGTGAGCTGCTGCGCGAACTTGATCGGCCCGTCGATGGTCGGGTACGAGATCTCACCCTCGCCGCGCCACACGCCGACCATCGGCAGCAGCGCGAGGCAGGCCTCGTTCAGGTCCTCGCCCTTGCGCAGGTTGGCGGTGTCGTTCGGGATCGGCAGGTCGTCCCACAACGGCAGGTTGCGATCGCGCGTGCTCGCCGCGCGTTCCTCTGCTGCTGCGATGGCTTCGTCGCCACTCGTGGTCATACGGTTCAGCGCTGGTCGGCGTACAGCCGGTAGACGACGTAGACCGCGAACCACGTGATCGCGACGCCCGCGATGATCAGCAAGGTCGTAAACAGGGCTTCCACACGAGGAGAATAACCCGCTGCGCCGCTCCCGTCCTCGCGTGGGCCGCCCTGGTGAGCACAGTCACCACCCACGCGCCCCCCAACCCCGAAAGCTGTGAAGGGACCCTTCACGGACGCTGAGTCCGTGAAGGGTCCCTTCACAGCTTTTCCGGCGTCAGGCGACCGAAATCGCCAGCTGGTGCAGGCCGGGGCCGTCCGCGGTGACGGAGGCCTCGCCGTTGCCCGTACGGTGCAGCGCGCGCACCGTCCACGCACCGGCCGCCGCGTAGAAGCGGAAGTCGCCTTCGGCCGAGGAGACCACTTCGCCGGCGAAGTCGCCGCCGCCGTCGAGCAGGCGGACGAAGGCGCCGCCGACCGGCCCCGCGGCACCGGTCACCTTGCCGGCCAGCACCACCTGTCCGTTGGTGTCGAAGTCCGCCGGGGTCGCCTCCTGCACGGGGGCGCCGCAGCCGTCGTCTGCCGCCATCACTTGGCTCCCAACTCGACCGGCACGCCGACCAGCGAGCCGTATTCGGTCCATGAACCGTCGTAGTTCTTCACGTCGGCGTAGCCGAGCAGCTCGTGCAGCGCGAACCACGCGATCGACGAGCGCTCCCCGATCCGGCAGTACGCGATGGTGGCCTTCGACTCGTCGATGCCCGCGTCGGCGTACAGCTCCTTGATCTCGTCCTCCGACTTGAAGGTGCCGTCCTCATTGGCCACCTTCGCCCACGGCACGTTCAACGCGCCCGGGATGTGGCCGGGCACCTGGGACTGCTCCTGCGGCAGGTGTGCCGGGGCGAGCAGCTTGCCGGAGAACTCGTCCGGTGAACGGACGTCGATGAAGTTCTTCGCGCCGATGGACTGCACGACCTCGTCGCGGAAGGCCCGCAGCGAGGCGTCCTGGTCCTTGGCCCGGTAGGTGGCGGGCTCGCGCTTGACCTCGTCGGAGTTCAGCTCGCGGCCGTCGAGTTCCCACTTCTTGCGGCCGCCGTCGAGCAGCTGCACCTTCTCGTGGCCGTAGAGCTTGAAGTACCAGTAGGCGTAGGCGGCGAACCAGTTGTTGTTGCCGCCGTAGAGGATCACCCGGTCCTCGCTGGAAATGCCCTTCTCCGACAGCAGCTTCTCGAAATCTTCCTTGCCGACGAAGTCGCGGCGCACCTTGTCCTGCAGGTCGGTGCGCCAGTCGAGCTTCACCGCACCGCGGATGTGCCCGGCGTCGTAGGCGGTGGTGTCCTCGTCGACCTCGGCGAACACCACGCCGGGGGTGTCCAGGTTCTCCTCGGCCCACTGGGTGGTGACCAGGACGTCTTCACGGCTCATGGAGCGAACTCTCTTTCTGGGGATGGTTGCTTACGACGCCCGTGCCGGGCTGAAACGCTTGATCAGCAGGTACATCTCGCAGCCGAGACAGAAATTGAACGCGGCGTTGAGAAAGGCCGCGAACACGGCGAACGCGGTCGCCACGACGCCGAGGGGAGCCAGTCCCGCGACGAAACCGATCGTGCCGATCAGCCCGAACACGAACCCGACCGCCTGCGCGAACCGCAGCGGGGCGGCGTCCTCGCGCTCGGCAGGCGGACCCAGCCGCGGCGCGATGAGCAGCCGGTAGACCACCGAGTACGGCGCCGGCTTGAGCCCGGCGAACGCGCCGATCGCGAAGACCACGGTCTGCAGCGCGAGCAACGGCCACCATTGCGTCACGAGCACCACGGCGAGCACCACCGTGGTCACGATGGCGGCGAACCTGGGACCTCGCGGGTCGACGGCCGGTCCGGCGGGCATGGTTCCTCCTGCTGGTGCGAGGGGAAAAGAGCGTGCGAAAGGCACGCGGCGAGAAAACGCGAAGGCGAGCCGTGCTTCAGCGGCAGCCGGCGGCCTGCGGACACAAGCTGCTGCGCACGCGGCACAGATCCACTGCGCGGCGCTGCGTCAGGAGTGTGATGGGCAGCTCGTCCACAGCAGCGAGAATACCCAGTGCTCCCTCACCGCGGGAACCATGTTCATACCTTGAGACGAGTTCCAGATGCTGGGAAACATCCGGTATCAGGCGGTGGCCGCCAGGTGCGGGCGGAGCGCTTCCAGCAGTTTGGCGGCTTTCGGCAAGCCACTGACGCGCAGCACCTCACGGCCGTCCGGGGTGAGCGCCAGCGTGGTCGGCGTGCGCAGCACGGACAGCGCCTGCGCCACTTCCGGCTGATTCGTCACGTCGAGGTCGACGTGCGTGAGCCCGGGCGTCCTGTCCGCGAGCGCGGACAGGATCACCCGGGTGTGCCGGCACGGCGCGCAGAACGTGGTGGAGATCTGCACCAGCGTGACGGCCGATGCCGGATCGAGGACCTCGGCGACCGGGGCGGGCAGCCGGGCGGCGGGTGCTTCGACGCTCTCCGGCGCGGGCCTGACCTGCCGGATCCGCCCGTTGCGGGACTTCAGCAGGAATCCCGCCAGCGCCGCGACGGCCAGCGTGCCCAGCAGTACCCAGGCTCCGGTCACCGGACACTCATCCCCTCGGGGTCTTCGCGACCGACAGGTCGGCGAAGCTCAGGTCGGTCGCCTCGCCCTTGATCGTCACCGAACCACTGTCCACGCGCACCGCGGTCGGGGTGACCGAGAGCGGCAGCGTGCTGGTGTCGATCGAGGCGTGGAAGTTCGGCATCAACGCTTTCTGCACAGCATCCGGAACGGTCGTGGTCGACTGGTCATTCCCGAACTGCAACCGGTGCGGCACGATTGAGATGCTCTTGCCCTTCAGCTGGATCAGCGCGAAGCAGAAGATCTCCACCTTCTGCCCGGCCACCTGCACGTCCCCGGACAGGCGCAACCCCGCGGTGGTGCCGTCGACCGGGTCGCCGGCCGCGTTGGTCGGCGTCGGGTCGGGCTGGTTGCCCTGGTCGGTGTCGCCGTACTTCACGTAGGACGCGGTGGACTGGCTGATCTTCAGGTTCTGGATCTTGTCCAGCGGGGAGATTCGCGCGATGTCGGCGGCCTTGATGGTGACCCCGCCGGTGAGCTTGCCGATCTTGATCGACTTGGTGTTGCCGGAGGCGATGTCCGACAGCGGCGCGGTGACGTCCTCCAGTTCCGCGCTCACCCGCACGTCACGCAGGTTGTCGCCGACCGGCACGCCGTCCGCGGACACGGTGACGTGACTGTAGTCACCCGAGAGGGCTTGGGCGAGGAACGGGAACCCGTGAATCTCCACCGACGGGTCGTCGCTGAGGTTGAGCTGGGCGCGGGCCTTCTGGGAGATCGCGTGCTCGGCCACGGCCGCCGCCCCGAAATCGGCTCCCACCAGCAGAATTACCAGCACGCCGAGCACGATGACCCAGCGGCGCACGCGCCGTCCGCGGCGGCTGGGTCCCGGCCGGGGGGCCGGTCGGTCGCCCTGTCGCACGGGCCTGCTGTCCACCATCGCTTGCGTTCTCCTGTTCGTCGCCCGGGGCGTTCACCCAGGTGTGATCGATCCAGCACGAGCTGGATACCAGGCCCGTTCACCCGCTATTCTCACTCAGCACCGACCGGCGCCACGTTCGAGGCGATGATTCTGACAAGGCGGTGCGGCTGATGAGCCTGGACCTTCTGGTACTGACGGCGGAAGCCGATGCCACTTCGGTGCTGCCCGCTCTGGACCTGCTTCCGCACACGGTACGCGTGCGCGCCCCCGAGGTGACGGCGTTGCTCGACGCCGGGCACCGGGACGTGATCCTGCTGGACGCGCGCAGCGACCTCGCCTCCGCGAAGAGCCTCTGCCGGCTGCTCAAGGGCGCCGGTGAGGACGAGATCGGCACCCCGGTCATCGCCGTGGTCGGCGAGGGCGGGCTGGTCGCCCTCAGCGCGGAATGGCGCACCGACGACATCATGCTGCCCACCGCGGGCCCGGCCGAGGTCGACGCGCGGCTGCGCCTGGTCACCACTCGCGACGGCGCCAGCGGTCAGGCCGAGGCCGAACTGCGGGTCGGTGATCTGGTGATCGACGAGGCCACCTACACCGCGAAGCTGCGCCGCCGCACGCTTGAACTGACCTACAAGGAGTTCGAGCTGCTGAAGTACCTCGCCCAGCACGCCGGCCGGGTGTTCACCCGTGCACAGCTGCTGCAGGAGGTCTGGGGCTACGACTTCTTCGGCGGCACTCGCACGGTCGATGTGCACGTCCGGCGGCTACGCGCCAAGCTCGGCCCCGAGCACGAGCAGATGATCGGCACCGTGCGCAACGTCGGGTACAAGTTCGAGCGCCCAGTCAAGGGCGGCAAGCCGGTCTCCCCGGCCGTTCCCGCCGCCCCGGCTCCCACCCGCTAGGAAGAAGGCTGTGAAGGGACCCTTCACGGTCGCAGCGGCTGTGAAGGGTCCCTTCACAGCCTTGAACGCTGGGTAGGGTCGGGCGTGTGATCGAGGTGAGTGGCTGGACTGCCGAACCCGTCGACGGGATCCGTGAGGTGCTGCGGGCCGCGCGGGCCGAGGACGGGCGTCCGGAGGTCGATCCCGCCGGTCCGCTGCCGCGTGAGTTCGCCGGCGGGCTGCACCTGGTTGCCCACCGTAGTGGTGAACCGGCCGGGTACCTGCACCTGGACCTCGACGGGGACGCGCACGGGCACCAGGTCGCGGAGTTGATCGTGCATCCCGCGCACCGCCGTCACGGCGTGGGCACCGCGCTCGCGGGGGCGCTCGTTGAGCGTGCTGCAGCGGGATTCCGGGTGTGGGCACACGGCGATCACCCCGGCGCGGCCGCGCTCGCCGCGAAACTGGGCCTCGCCCGCGCACGTGAGTTGATGGTGCTGCACGCCGACGCGGAGTCCGCGGAGTGGCCCGAACCCGTGCTGCGCGGCGGAATCCGGCTGCGGGCGTTCGTGCCGGGGCAGGACGAGGAGGCGGTGATCGCGGTCAACGCGCGGGCCTTCGACTGGCATCCGGAACAGGGCGCGCTCACGGTCGCCGAGCTGCGGGCCGAGGAGCGGCTGGCGTGGTTCGATCCGGCCGGCTTCTTCCTCGCCGAGGACGACCGGCAGCGGGTCCTCGGCTTCCACTGGACCAAGGTGCACGATCCGGTGGCCGGTCGATTCGGCGGTGACCCGATCGGGGAGGTGTACGTCGTCGGGGTGGATCCGGATACGCAGGGTGGCGGTCTCGGCAAAGCCCTGACGCTCGCCGGTCTTCGCTACCTACGATCGAGGGGATTACGCCAAGTGATCCTCTACGTCGAGGGTGATAACGCTCCTGCGCTGGCGGTATATAGGAAATTGGGGTTTACCCGTTTCGAAATCGACGTTCAGTACGGTCAGTGATCACGATCGCCAAAGCTCGGCCCGCCGTGTTACGTTCTGCACACTGACCGATCACGACTTGGCTACGCCACTCGTTCGGTCTAGTAGTGCTGATCACACCCCGTATCTTGTTCACCCTTAGTTCACCTGACCAAGGGTGACCGTCCACCGGGGCTGCCTAGTGTCCGAATCCGGACAGGCGGACCGCCGCCGATCCGGCCCGGATTCCAAGAGGCAACTCTGCCGAGTGGAGGAAATGCAGTGAAGATCATGCGGCCCCTGGGTGCCGTCGGCGTGGTGGCGAGCGCCGCTCTGGTGCTCGCCGCTTGTGGTTCCGACCCCGCCGCGTCCAACAGCGGGACCACCTCGGGCGCGCCCGCCGCGACCGGCACCGCGCAGGTCGACTGCGGTGGCAAGAGCCCGCTGTCCGGCGAGGGTTCGACGGCGCAGAACAACGCCATCGAAATCTTCAAGCAGCAGTACGGCAAGAAGTGCAGTGGCCAGCAGGTCAACTACACCGCGAGCGGCTCCGGTGCCGGTGTCAAGCAGTTCAACGGCGGCCAGGTCGACTTCGGCGGCACGGACTCGCCCGCCACCGCCGCGGATCTGGAAGGCGCCACCAAGCGCTGCGCCTCGCCCGCCTGGAACATCCCGATGGTCGTCGGCCCGGTCGCGGTCGGCTACCACCTCTCCGGCGTGGACAAGCTGACGCTGACCCCGACCGTGATCGCGAAGATCTTCAACGGCGGCATCAAGAACTGGAACGACCCGGCGATCAAGGCGGTCAAGGGCAACGAGAGCCTGAACCTGCCGGACAAGCCGATCCAGGTCGTCTCCCGCTCCGACGAGTCGGGCACCACCGACAACTTCCAGAAGTACCTGGGCGCGGCCGCGAAGGACGTGTGGACCCAGGGCGCGGGCAAGAAGTTCAACGGCGGCGTCGGCAACGGTGCGCAGGGCTCGAACGGCGTGGCCAGCACGGTCAAGGGCGCAGACGGCGCGATCACCTACGTGGAGGGCGCGTTCGCCAAGGACGGTGTCACCCCGGCCCTGATCGACAGTGGTTCCGGCGGTGTCGCGCTGACCTCGGAGAACGTGGCCAAGGCGCTGGACGCGGCGAAGTTCCTGAACGAGGGCTCCAACGACCTCGCGCTCGACCTCAAGGCGATCTACGCCAGCAACGTGCCGGGTGCCTACCCGCTGCTGCTGACCACCTACGAGCTGGTCTGCTCGAAGTACTCGAGCGCGGACGTGTCGAAGGCGGTCAAGGCGTTCCTGACGGTGTCCGCGACCGACGGGCAGCAGCCGCTGTCGGCCAAGGGTTACGTGCCGATCCCGCAGGGTCTGCAGGAGAAGGTGCTGACCGCGGTCAAGGCGATCTCCTGACCAGACTGCGCCACTAGCGCACCCCTGCCAGGACAGGCGATGAGCGAATCACCCTGGACGCGAACGCCCACCGGCGACACCGGTGGGCGTTCGTCGTCCTCCCGAGCGTTCCCGGAGGATCCGATTTCGGACAACCCAGCCCCGCCGGCGCCCTCCGCGCCGCCGGAGGACACGAAGCCGAAGAAGGTGCGGGCCGGTGACCGCATCTTCCAGAACCTGACCACCGGGTCCGGCATCTTCGTCGTGGCGCTGATCGGCCTGATCGGGATCTTCCTGGTCATCCAGGCCATTCCGGCGCTGCGGGCGAACAAGGCGAACTTCCTGTTCAACCACGGATGGTCGACCAACGATCCGGCGAACATGGCGTTCGGTATCGCCGATCTCGCCGAGGTCACCGTGGCGACCTCGGTCGTCGCGCTGATCATCGCGATGCCGATCTCGCTGGGCATCGCGTTGTTCCTCACCCAGTACGCGCCGGCCCGGCTCGCCCGGCCGTTCGCCTACGTGGTGGATCTGCTCGCCGCGGTGCCCTCGATCATCTTCGGCCTGTGGGGCATCCTGGTGTTCGCCCCGGCGATCGAGCCGTTCTCGCACTGGATCAACGAGACCTTCTCCTGGTTCCCGTTGTTCGCGCCGGGCAACGTCGCGCCGAACGTGCGCGGCACGATCTTCACCGCGGGCATCGTGCTCGCCGTGATGATCCTGCCGATCATCACCTCGCTTTCGCGCGAGGTGTTCGAGCGCACGCCGCGGCCGCACATCGAAGGCGCGCTGGCGCTCGGCGCCACCCGCTGGGAAGTCATCCGCACCACGGTGCTGCCCTTCGGCAAGGCGGGCTACATCGGCGCCTCGATGCTCGGCCTCGGCCGCGCACTCGGCGAAACCATCGCGCTGGCGGTGATCCTGCTCATCCCGCAGGGCCGCAACTTCGACTGGAGCCTGTTCGACGGCGGCGCGACGTTCGCTTCGAAGATTGCCGCGAACTACAGTGAGTTCAACAACCCCACCTCGGCCGGCGCCTACATCGCGGCCGGTCTGGTGCTGTTCGTGCTGACGTTCCTGGTCAACTTCGGCGCCCGGTCCATCATCGCGAAGAAGGGGGACTGAGCATGTCGACCACGCTTGAACGGCCCGCGGCCACGCCGGCCTTCCAGCAGGTGAGTGCCGGCCGCAAGGTCAAGAACGCGTTCGCCACCGTGCTCGTGTGGCTGTCCTTCCTGATCGCCGTGGTCCCGCTGGTGTGGGTGCTGTACACGGTGATCGCGAACGGCATCAAGCGGCTCCCGTTCAGCAACTGGTGGACCGAGGACTTCGGTTCGGTGCTGCCGGACGAGGTCGGCGGCGGCGTGCTGCACGCGGTCATCGGCACCCTGCTGCAGGGGCTGGTGTGCGCGGTGATCGCGGTGCCGATCGGTCTGCTGGTGGCGATCTACCTGGTGGAGTACGGCCGTGGCAAGCTGGCCAAGGCCACCACGTTCATGGTGGACATCCTCTCCGGTGTTCCGTCCATTGTGGCCGCACTGTTCATCTACGCGCTGTGGATCACCACGCTCGGCCTGCCCCGCAGCGGGTTCGCCGTGTCGCTGGCCCTGGTGCTGCTGATGATTCCGGTGGTGGTGCGCTCCGCGGAGGAAATGCTGCGGATCGTGCCGGACGACCTGCGCGAGGCCTCCTACGCGCTGGGCGTGCCGAAGTGGAAGACGATCATGAAGATCGTGCTGCCCACCGCGTTGTCCGGCATCATCGGCGGCATCATGATGGCGCTGGCCCGGGTGATGGGTGAAACCGCGCCGCTGCTGGTGCTCGTCGGCTACTCCGCGTACGTGAACTGGAACATCTTCTCCGGTGAGCAGGCCGCGCTTCCGCTGGTGATGAACAACGAACGCGCCACCAATTCGATGGACCCGGGCAGCGTCGGCTTCGACCGGATCTGGGGCGCGGCGTTGACACTGGTGCTCATCATCGCGCTGATCAACCTGCTCGCCACGGTCTTTTCCCGCCTTGTCGCCCCGAAGAAGAAGTGAGTCATGGCCAAGCGAATCGACGTCAAGGACCTGGACATCTACTACGGCAAGTTCCACGCCGTGGACAGCGTCACGCTGAACGTTCCGCCGCGGAACGTGACCGCGTTCATCGGGCCGTCCGGTTGTGGCAAGTCGACCGTGCTGCGCACGCTGAACCGGATGCACGAGGTGATCCCCGGCGCCCGGGTGGAGGGCGAGGTACTGCTCGACGGTGAGGACATCTACGCCTCCGCGGTGGATCCGGTGCAGGTGCGCCGGACCATCGGCATGGTGTTCCAGCGGCCCAACCCCTTCCCCACAATGTCCATTAAGGACAATGTGGTGGCCGGGCTTCGCCTTGGCGGCATGAAGAACCGCAAGGAGCTGGACGAGGTCGCCGAGCGCGCGCTGCGGGGCGCGAACCTGTGGAACGAGGTCAAGGACCGGCTGAACAAGCCCGGCGGCGGCCTTTCCGGCGGTCAGCAGCAGCGGTTGTGCATTGCCCGCGCGATCGCGGTGCAGCCGGACGTCCTGCTGATGGACGAACCGTGTTCCGCGCTCGACCCGATCTCGACGCTGGCGATCGAGGACCTGATCGGCGAGCTGAAGAAGGACTACACGATCGTCATCGTGACGCACAACATGCAGCAGGCGGCCCGGGTCTCGGACCAGACCGCGTTCTTCAACCTGGCGGGCGTCGGCCAGCCGGGCAACCTGATAGAGCTGAACGACACCGAGAAGATCTTCTCCAACCCGGATGAGAAGGCCACAGAGGACTACATCTCCGGCCGGTTCGGCTGATCCACTTCGGACACTGCGGCCGCCCTGGTTCCTGCCTTCCGGGGCGGCCGTTGTTTCCCTCGCGCACCCGCTCACCTCCGTTGGCAAGGCTGTGAAGGGTCCCTTCACGGACTCTGCGTCCAGGGTGTCGGCAAAGTTGGTCGGGGGCCCGGCAGTGGGCGATGCGGAGGTGTGTGCGACCACCTCGTGGCGTGCGCCGGACCGGTTTCGGGTCTGTGAAGGGACCCTTCACAGCCTCAGAGTCCGTGAAGGTTCCCTTCACAGCCTTCGGGCCAGGGTGGAGGGTGGCGAGAGTCGAGTTTCGTTGCGGGGTAAGAGAAAACCGCCACCGGGGCCGGTGGCGGTTTTCTCTTACCCCTCGGGGTCGCGCGGTCACGCCGCGGGAGATCCTGGTCAGACGGTGAGGTCCTCGTCCGAGCCGTAGCCCGGCATCCGCCCGGTCACCACGAAGATCATCCGCTTCGCCACGGACACCGCGTGGTCGGCGTAGCGCTCGTAGAAGCGGCCGAGCAGGGTCACGTCGACCGCGGCGGCCACGCCGTGCGGCCATTCGCGGTCCATCAGCACGGTGAACAGGTGCCGGTGGATGTCGTCGACCTGGTCGTCGGCGGCCTCGAGATCCTTGGCGGCGGCCACATCCTTGGTCTGGATGACCTGTTCGACCTGGCGGGCCAGCTTCACCGCGGCCCCGCCCATCTCGGTGAAGTAGGGACGCACCGCTTCGGGCAGCACCGGGTCCGGGTGCCGCCGGCGGGCCGCCTTGGCCACGTGCAGGGCGAGATCGCCCATCCGCTCCAGGCTTTCCGCCGCGTGGATCGCGGCGAGCACGGTGCGCAGATCGGTGGCGACCGGCGCCTGCAGCGCGAGCAACGCGTACGCCTGCTCCTCGCATTCGGCGCGTGCGTCGTCGACCTTCGCGTCGTCGCTGATCACCTGCTCGGCAAGGCCGAGGTCCACTTCGAGCAGTGCCCTCGTCGCGAGCTCCATGGCCTCGGCGACCTGCGCCGACATTGCGGCCAGGTGCTGGGCGAGCTGTTCGAGTTCCACTTGGTAGGCCTCACGCATACCCTCACCCTACGGTGTGTGCAGCGCGAATACCGCATCGCCGGGTGAACCGCGCGTGAACCCGGCCTAACGAATCCAGCGGGTCAGCGGGCCGGGTCGCCCGGCTTCGCCGCGTTGGCGCCGCCCGCCGCGCCGGAGGCGGTCGACGACGGCCCTGGCGCGTTTTTGTCGTCGGGCAACGGAGTGTTGTCGCGCAGTGCGTCGAAGAGACTCTTGGTCTTCCCTTCCACCAGCACCTCGTTCCCGCGTTTGTTGGCCATCCCGGTGGTGGGCACGGTCATGAAGTCGATCTTGCTCGGATCGAGGCCGCGCATCGACTGGGCGAGTGTCATCATCTGCTGTACCCCCAGGTTGTCACCGAAGGTGGCTTGTGCGAACGCGGTAATGAAGCCGGACAGCTTCCCGGGGTCGAACACCACGTCCGAGGACATCACCTTCTTCAGCAGTGCCCCGATGAACGCCTGCTGCCGCTTGATCCGGCCGTAGTCGGAGGTGGGATCGCCCTTCACATGCCGGGCCCGCACGAAGTTCAACGCCTGGTCGCCGGAGATGGTGACGTCGCCGGTCTCCAGCAACACCTTGCCGAGCACCGAATCGTCGATTGGCTGCGCATTGTGGATGGGCACGCCGTGCACCGCGTCGACCATGCCCTTGAACCCGTTGAAGTCGATTCCGACGAAATGGTTGATGCGCAGGCCGCTGATCTTCTGGATCACTTTGGTGACGCACTGTGGCCCGCCGACCGCGTACGCGGTGTTGAGCTTGGCGACCTTCTGCGCGGCCACCACCTCGTCAGTGGTCGCGGATTTGGCCGGGTCCCAGCGATTGCAGTCCGGCCGGTCGATTTCCAGGTCCCGGGGGAAGGAGACGACCACGACCCGTTTCCGGTCCGCGGGCACGTGCGCGACCATGATCGTGTCCGACCGGGCACCCGGCGTGCTGCCCGCGGTGCCGACCCCTTCCTCCGCGGCCGCCCCGTCGCGGGTGTCCGAACCGACCATCAGGAAGTTCTCGTCGTTGGCCTGCGCGTCGGCGTTCAGGATGTCCGCGGAGTTCTCGTCCAGCGCCGCGACCTGGGTGAACTTGGCGTCGAACCAGTTCACCGCGCCCCAGGCGATCCCGGTGCCGAGCAGGACCAGCGCGGACAGCACGATCAGCGCGATCCGGCCGATCCGGGCACTGCGCGCGAGGTTCCGTTGTTTCTTTTCCTGCAACCGGGTTTGCGGGGTTTTCTCGGCCTGCTGCTCGTCGGCCTGCTCGTCCGGCTTTTCCCCGGTACCCGGCGCGACGACCCGGTGCAGCGCGGTCCGCGTCTGCTCCAGCAGGGCCACCGGCCGGGAGGTGAACCGTTCGAGCCGTTCCCGCCGCTTGGTCTCCTCGGCCGCCGCGTCGTCGTGCGCCGCGGAGAAGCGGGCCAGGCTGTGATCGATCTTGCGGCGATACTGCGTCGCCTCGTCGATCGCTTCCATCTCGTCGGTCATGATGAGCCGGTCCTGCTCGCCGCGCGGGGGCGGGGGCCGCAGGGCGGGCCGCCGCTTCCCCAGCGGCCCCACCGCGGGCGCGAGCTGCGTCCGATCCGGGTCGGCCGCGGCTGCTTCCCCGTCCGGTGCGGGGTTTTCGCCGTCCGGTACCGGGGTCAGCCGGGTTTGCTCGGCGTTCGGCACCGGGGTCAGCCGGGTTTGCCCGCCCGGCGCAGGGTTTGCCTGGGTCTGCTCGCGGTTCGGGTGGGGACCTGGCCGGGCTTGCTCACGGCTTGTTTGGGGGCTCAGCTGGGTTTGCTCGGCACCTGGCGCGCGGCTCGCCTGGACTTGTTCGCGCCCCGGCATGGGGTTCATCCGGGTCTGGTCGCGGCCTGCCTGGGCAGGTTCGCGGCCGGGCATGGGGCTTGCCGGGGTTTGCTCGCCACCCACCATCGGGCTCAGCCGGGTCTGCTCGCCGTTCGGCGTGGGGTTCGGCCGGGATTGCTCGGCGCCAGGCCGGCCCCTGCGTCCAGCCCGGGTCTTCCGCCCGTTCCTGACGGCCTGCGACACCCGGGTGCGCTCGGCCTCTGACTGTTCACCGTCGAGCACCGGCCGGTTGGCCTCGCTGTCCCCGGGCCTGCCGCCGGGGCCAGGACCCGACTGCGGCGCAAGGGCGGCCGAGATCTGCGTACGCTCCAAATCCGACGCACCGTCAGCACCTTGCGGAGCCTCGCCGCGCACTCCTTCCGGCGCACGGCCACGCCGCCCGGTCGGCCGCATACCTCCGTCCGAAGTGGACGTTTCGTCCGGCGCCGACGGCTCGAACGGTCCGTCCCCGTAACCATTCGCGCGACGAGCAGCGCCACCCGGTCGACGCGGTCCGTCGTTTGTGGACAGTGCAGGTCCGGGCGCGAGTTCGCCTGCCTGATCCGGGCCGGGCAACGGCGGCCGGGCATCGGGTCGCGGTCGTCCGGATGGCGGCGGTCCGTCGTGGGATCGCAGCGGTTGGTCGCCTGGGTATGGTCCGTCGCTCTGCTGACCCGGTTCGGGCCGTGGCGCGCGGGCATTGAGTCCCGGCGGCCCGGGTGGCCGGAAGTCGGGTCTCTGTGGCCCCGGCGGCAGGCCGTCGACAAGGCCCGCTTGGTCTGCCGGGGGCACTGGTCGGTCGTTCGGACGGCCTGCATCGGGTCGTGGCGGCCGGGCGTTGCGTCGCTGCGGTCCTGGGGGCCGTGGTCCGCCGTGGGAATGCGACGGTCCTGGTGGTTGGTCGTCCGGATGAGGCAACGGTCCGTCGCCCAGCCGCGTTGGGTCTGGCGGCAACGCCCGGCCGTGGAACTGCGGTGGTCCCGGCGGCTGTGGTCCGCCACGCGGCCTGCCCCCGTCCGGTCCGGCGGTGGGCATCCCGTTGTCCGGCAGCGGTGGCTCGTCGCCCGGATATCGGGGTCCGGAAGGCAATCCGGCATCCACCGGACGTCGTGGTTCCGGGGGCAACGCGCCGTTGGCCTGCGGACGCCGTGGCCGGGGAGGCATCCCCGAGCCGTTCCTTCGCCGCCCGGGCGCGGGCGGATCGAACTCCGGCCCGGCTCCGTCGAAGCCGTCCGGCTCGATGGCCGGGCCCGGCTCGGGGCCCGCGCCATCGGCACGCCTGCGCCCGGCACCGTGCCGCCGCGGTGGCGGACCTATTGCTTTGTCGACATTGTTGGCCGGCTCCGGAAAACCCGGTTCGAACTCGCCATCGGTGAAGTCCGGTCCGCGATGCCCGGGTGCGGGGTCGGCGAGGCGGTCAGGCCCGTGACGACCGGGCACGAGGTCGGCCGGGTCGCGGAAGTCAGGTGATCGGTGGGCATCGGGTGCCGGGTCTGGCCCGCGGAGGTCCGGTGATCGATGGGCGCCGTTCGCGGGGTGACCGTTCGTGGCGCGGTGGCCGCCGGGATCGGGCGGGGCGAGGTGTTCCGCCGAGCGTGCGCCGAGTTCTGCGTTGCGGGGGTCGGACGCGAAGTCGGCGCGGGGCGCTTTGGCGTGCGTGCCGGGCTCGGCCGGCCTTGCGCCGGGGTCGGCGTTGGGCTGGGCCGGTCTCACGTCGGGGTCGGCGAGTTCCGGGTCCTGGGCGGCGAAGTAGGCGTCGGGCAGGACTGCGTCGGAGCCGGTGAAGTGGCCGCTGCTGGGCAGGCCTGCGTCGGAGTCCGTGGAGTGGGCGCCGCCGGGAAGATTCGCGTCGGGGTCGGCATGGCGAGAGACGGCCGGCGGGGGGTCGGCGTAGTGGCTGTTGGGCTCGGCCATTCGCGCGCGGGGGTCCGTGCGGTGGGTGGCGTTCTTGCCGTTGGGGGGAAAGGACGTCCCATTCGTGCCGGGGGCGGCGCTGTGCGAGCCGAGGGGGCCGCCCGTCTCGTGGTCACTGCTGCCGTTCGCGGCCGGGCCGGTGTCGTTCGGGGGCACTGAGCCGGTGCCGTTCGCGGTGCGGGAGGTGTCGTTGGCGAGCGGGCTGGTGCCGTTCGCGGCACGGCGGGAGCCGTTCGCGTGTGGGCCGGTGCCGTTCGCGGCACGGGAGGTGCCGCCGGCGCGCGGGCTGGTGCTGCCGTTCGCGGCGTGGGAGCCGTTGGTGCCTGGGCCGCTGCCGTCTGCGGGGAGGGGCGCGCCGCTGCCGTTCACGCCAGACGCCGTGCCGTTGACGCCAGGAGCCGTGCCGTTGACACCGGGATGGGCGCCATTGGCTCCGGAGGGCGCGCCGTTCGCGGCCGGGCCGGTGCCGTTCGGGGGCACTGCGCCGGGGTCGCTGTCGAAGATCGGGCGTTCGCCGGTGTGCCGGGCGACCACGTCGGAAACGCTGATGCCGCCGTGGGTTTCCATGGAGCGCCGGCGGCCGCGGCGGGGAGCGGGATCGGAGTGCCGACCGGTGCCAGTGGGGTCGTGCTCGTCGGGCACTCGGTCTCCTCTCGCAGTTCAGGGTGGCGGCCGGGGCCTTGGCTCGCCTGCGAACCCGGTCCCAGGTGATCGGGTCTCCCCGGACACGTCGTTCCGCGCGACCTTTTCGTTATCGTACGGATACCCGCCGTTCGTGACGACACCCTCCCGGGAAATTCTTCACCTTGCGTCGACCTACGTAGTCCAGAAGCGGACGAACAGGTGAAGATCGGGTTCAGCGAAGTGATCTGGTCCGCGAGGCTCATTACTCAGAGTATGTAACGACCCGGGCGGACTCGCTGTCCTGGTAGGCGATCTTGTTTCGCCCCGCATGTTTGGCGGCGTAAAGAAGATCGTCGGCCCGGCGCAGCTGGTGCGGTCCGGGGGTCCGGCCGTGCGCGAGGCCGACGCTGATCGTCACCCGCAGCCCCGGCCGGAGTTCTGACCAGCGGTGACGGGCGACCCGCGCGCGGGCGGCCTCGGCCAGCCGCACCGCGCCCGCATGGTCGGTCTCGGGCAGGACGAGGGCGAACTCCTCGCCGCCGTACCGGGCGCAGAACGCGTCCGGCGGCAGCCCTTCCTGCAGGAGATCGGCGACCCGGCACAGCACCCGGTCGCCGAGAAGGTGACCGTACGTGTCGTTGACCGACTTGAACCGATCCAAATCGACCAGTGCCACCGCGAGTCCCCGGGAAGTGGGTAGATCGGGCAGTCTCTGGTCGAGATAACGCCGGTTGTAACTGGACGTGAGCGGATCACGCAGACTGCCGGCCCGCGCGATGTCCAACGCGGACCGCATATGGTGATACGCCCGGCGCCAGTCGCCCTGGGTGGCGAACAGGTCCGCGATCGACTCGTGCAGCGCCAGCAGGTCCGGTTCCGAGGTCCTTGCCGTGAGCTCGTCCTCCACCGACACACCCACCTCCGCCACCTCTTGGTTGTCGTCCTACAGGTGCGGGGTCTTGAGGTGTCGGTACCGAAGAAGGTGAATTTCGCTCAAGTGGACGACGGCCTTCCACCGTTGTCACGCAACGGAGTTCTCCGTTCAGAGGCCGGTAAACGGTTTCCGATCGCTGAGCTGCGCGAACTGATCGCGGGCCCAGTAACTCACGTTGGCCTCAGGATCCCCAAGCAACTGTGCGTAGTCGGACCAGGAGATCCACCGCCAGTCGCCTACCTCTTCGGGGTTCGGCTCCGGCTCCTGCTCACTCCAGGCCACGAAGACCGGGCAGAACTCGTTCTCCACGATCCCCTGGTACGGCGGCGTCCGGTACCGGTACTTCGGCAGTACGCACTCGAGGTCCTCGATGGCGGGCAGGCCGAGTTCATAGGCCGCCCGCCGGCGGACGGCGTCCTCCATCGGTTCCTGCGGGGCCGGGTGGCCGCACACGCTGTTGGTCCAGACTCCCGGCCACACCTTCTTGTGCTCCGCGCGCTGCGTGATCAGCAACGCCTGGTCGGAGCGCCGCAGGACGTAGCAGGAGAACGCCAGGTGCAGCCGCGTCTCGGCATGGTGGCTGGCGAGTTTCGGCCCGGTCTCCCCGGTGGGCACCCCGTCCTCGGTCACGAAGACGACGTGCTCGGTCTCTGTGCTGGTTTCCACGGTCGGTACTGAACACCAGAGTTCGCCGGAGCGGTACCGCAGGCCGGGTGGCCGAGTGCTCGCTGGTTCGAGTGGCGGGGTCCGACGGAGAGTCACTATCCTTTTGCGGAGCGGCTCGGCCCTGGAGGCCACGGCCGGAAGATGGTCAGGGTTCCGGCAAAGTCGGTGTAGAGGTCCGTGAAGGGACCCTTCACGGACTCTGAGTCTGTGAAGGGTCCCTTCACAGACCCGAAACCGGTCCGGCGCACCCTACGAGGTGGTCGCACACACCTCCGCATCGCCCACTGCCGGGTCCCCGACGAACTTTGCCGACACCCTGG